>CAJUFW010000012.1:9006-20799 GCA_910585655.1 uncultured Lachnospiraceae bacterium | reverse complement strand
TAAAAATATTTCTACTATTCTACTGTCTATTATTTTTCTTTTTCCGCGTTTTCTTTTTAGAAACAGCGAAAACAATGTTAAAAATACAAGAATAATATTCTTTGTATTTTTCTTTTTGCGATATAAATTTTTCTAAAATCGGGATGGAGGGAGTTTGGGCAAGCTTTTGTTTTTCTTGCCTTTCGGGAACAGATAACGTATACTGGAAAACAGCAGAAAAGTAAAACCTGGGCAGAATAAAGAAAGGATGGAACAGGAATATGATTCAATTGGAGCGGACAGCAGTCATGAATCTGGAAAATGCCATGCGCGGCGCCAGAAATCCGATGAATAGCTGGGCTAGGAGCGACAGCTATTATAACGAAGAACAGGAGTATATATTAGGACCGAACGATTTGGATCTGGCGCGGCGGCTGTGTCTGGCCGGGAGTGATCACCGGAAATTTATCCGTCAGATTTTGGTATCGGTAGATATTACGGCACCGCTTTATTGGTGGAAGGAATACGATACGTATAAAGTAGCGACCGTAGCCAATTCTACCAGTACGATGCACAAAATCCACAGTAAGCCGTTTGAACTGGCGGATTTTAGCGTAGACAAGCTGACGGAGGAAAGCTCCGCGCGGATGAAGGAGTTTGTAGCTTATTTAGAAACCGTGCGCCTGCGCTATGTGGAAACAAAGGACAAGGCGTTGTGGTATGATTTGATTCAGCTTTTGCCAAGCAGCTACAACCAGCTCCGTACCTGTACTCTGAATTATGAGACGCTGACAAATATTTACTATGCAAGGAAGAATCATAAGCTTGACGAATGGCATGTCGTATGCGATTGGATTCGAGGGCTGCCATATGCGAAGGAAATGATTTTGGTACGGGAGAACGAGGTGTAAAACGACTGCCAGCTAAAAATTGTTTTTCTTGTTTTTCCCTATTAGATGAAGTATACTATAACAAGTAGTATTTGGGAAAAACAATGCCGCCAGGCGGCAGAATGGAGGATATCACAATGAGTAACATCGACACAATGTCTGTCAATGCCATCCGTGTGCTGGCAGCAGACGCAGTACAAAAAGCGAATTCAGGGCATCCGGGGCTGCCTCTTGGTTCGGCAGCTATGGCGTATGAGCTTTGGGCGCATCAGATGAACCACAACCCGGCAAATCCGGGCTGGCAGAACCGTGACCGTTTTATTTTATCGGGCGGGCATGGCTCTACCCTGCTGTATTCCCTGCTGCATTTGTTCGGCTATGGGCTGACGAAAGAAGATATGATGAATTTCCGTCAGTGGGGCAGTCTGACACCAGGGCATCCGGAATATGGTCATACGGTAGGAGTAGAGGCGACGACAGGGCCGTTAGGAGCCGGGATGGCGATGGCTGTCGGTATGGCGATGGCGGAAGCGCACCTGTCCGCGAAGTTCAACAAAGAAGGCTATCCGGTAGTAGACCATTATACGTATGTATTGGGCGGAGACGGCTGTATGATGGAAGGTATTTCCTATGAGGCATTCTCCCTGGCCGGGACGTTAAAGCTGGGTAAGCTGATTGTATTATATGATTCCAATAAAATTTCTATCGAAGGCGATACGGATATCGCATTTCAGGAGGATGTAAGGAAGCGTTTTGAAGCGTTTGGCTTCCAGACCCTGGTGGTAGAGGATGGTAATAACCTGGCAGAAATCGCGGCTGCCATTGCAGAAGCAAAGAGAGATACCAGCAGACCGACGATGATCCAGGTCAAGACCAAGATCGGTTTTGGCTGCCCGGCAAAGGAGGGCAAGGCAAGTGCGCATGGCGAGCCGCTGGGCGCTGACAATGTTACTGCCCTCAAAGAAACGTTAGGCTGGGCGTCCCAGGAACCATTTTATGTACCTCAGGAGGTTTATGACCACTACAAAGAGCTGGCTGTAAAGGGCGCAGAGGCAGAGGAAGCCTGGAACAAGCTGTTTACAGATTATTGTACAAAATTCCCGGAGATGAAGACGCTTTGGGACAAGTATCATGACGCTGATATAGCCAAGGATTTGATCGATAACGAAGAGTTCTGGGCATATGAGGACAAGCCGGAAGCGACAAGAAACCTGTCTGGTATGGTAATCAACCGGATCAAAGATATTATTCCGGGCTTTATCGGCGGCGCGGCTGACCTGGCACCGTCTACCAAAACCTATATGAAGGACGAAGGCGATTTTTCCGCAGAAAATTACGGCGGGCGCAACCTGCATTTTGGTGTTCGTGAGCTGGCGATGGCGGCAATCGGCAATGGTTTGGCGCTGCATGGCGGTCTGCGTGCGTTTGTTTCTACGTTTTTTGTATTTAGCGACTATGTAAAGCCGATGGCGCGTCTGTCTGCTCTGATGGGACTGCCGTTGACCTACGTACTGACGCATGACAGCATCGGAGTCGGCGAGGACGGACCGACACATGAGCCGATCGAGCAGTTGGCTGTGTTCCGTTCCATGCCGAATATGAACGTGTTCCGTCCGGCAGATGCCAAGGAAACGATCGCCGCATGGTATCATGCCGTGACGACAACCACCGCGCCGACGGCGCTTGTTCTTACCCGTCAGAATCTGCCGCAACTGGCAGGAACCGGAAAGGATGCCCTAAAGGGCGGCTATGTAGTGGCAGACAGCACCAAACCGGTGCCGGATGCGATTATTATGGCGAGCGGCTCCGAGGTACAGTTAGGAATTGAAGCGAAGGAAAGACTGGCAAAGGAAGGCGTGGATATCCGTGTAGTCAGTATGCCATGTATGGATCTGTTTGAGGCACAGCCGACCGATTATAAGGAAAGCGTGCTGCCAAAGAATGTCCGCGCCAGAGTAGCGGTTGAAGCGCTCAGTGATTTTGGATGGGGACGCTACGTCGGTCTGGACGGAGCGACCGTTTCCATGAAGTCCTTTGGCGCCTCTGCCCCGGCGAACGTTCTGTTTGAGAAGTTCGGTATTACAACGGAAAAGGTAGTAGAGGCTGTAAAGTCTGTATTATAGAAACAAGTATTTAAAAAAGTGTGAAGGCAGGCTCCGAGTTTTTTGGGAGCCTGTCTGAATTTATATCAGATGAAATGGTATTGCTTTGGAAGTAGCGGTAATATGGATGGGAGGAAGGAACAGACAATGGCAAAGGTGCTGATTGTAGAGGATGAGGCGAAAATAGCCCGTTTCGTTGAGCTGGAATTAAAATACGAGGGATATGAGGTAGAGGTGGAAACAGACGGAACAAGCGGGCTTGCCCGGGCGCTGCAGCCGGGGATTGACGTGTTGGTGTTGGACGTGATGCTTCCTGGTCTGTCCGGGATGGAGGTTTGCCAAAAAATCAGAGAGAGCGGCAGCAGCTTGCCGATCATTATGCTGACGGCTAAAGATGATATCAGCGATAAAGTAAAGGGACTGGATATTGGAGCGGATGATTATATGACAAAGCCGTTTGCCATTGAGGAGCTTTTGGCGCGGATACGGGCTGCCCTAAAGCGGAACAGCCGGATTGAGGAGAGCGCTTTAAAGTCGGTACAAAGTCAGAGCAGAGAGTTTTTAAAAGAGGGAAAGCTCTCGGTCAATCTGGCAGCTTATTCGGTGGAATACGATGGAGAAGAAATTTCTCTGACGAAAAAGGAGTTTGAGCTTTTGGCATATCTGCTCCGGCATAAAGGCGAGGCTGTTACTCGTGATCGTCTGCTGACCGAGGTGTGGGAATATGAATATATGGGGGATACAAATGTCGTAGATGTGTACATCCGTTATCTCCGCCAGAAAATTGATGATCGTTTTCAGATAAAGCTGATTACAACAGTACGCGGCGTAGGGTATATGATACGGTAGACGAAAGGCGTATAAAACATGAAAGAACGGGCTATTGAGGCGCTCCGGCAGCTTCTGATTCGGACAGTGTTGCCTTTTCGGAAGAAACGGGAGCAGTTTTTAAGTAAATTTCGATTTTCGATTGTATTTCGGATTGGTTTAAATTATACAAAATTGTTTTTAATTTATGGTATTTTATTTTTGATGGCGTTTATCGTACTGTTTATTTTGGTAGAGGCGCATAGCAAAATGAAGCTAGCGTCTGCCTATATGGAGGAAACCAAAAAAATAGGTGCTTTGGACGTGTCGCATTCGGACGGATATTTTGACGGCTTGGGTGTAACGCTGCAGATCAGGAAGATAGGAAACGGTCAAAGCGTCTATGACAATACCGGAGAAGAGAGCAGCCGGGCGTATTTGTTTCAGTGGATTTCCTACATTCGAGAAGAATCTCATCTGACGCTGCGCCAAAGCCGGAAGCTGACCGTGGGAGATCAAAAGTATCAGTTTGTTTTTTATCTAAATCTGGATGAAGTAGAAGAACAGCTTCGCCATCTGTTGATTCCAATGCTGTTAATGATGGCGATTATGATAGCGGTGATTGTCCATAGCAGCGAGGATGAAAATCATCATCTGTTAGAGCCGATTGAAGTTATGGTACGGACAGCAAACCGTCTGACCGTAAACAATTTAAACCAGGAGCGGTTAAACATTGAGGGAACCAAAAATGAATTAAAGGATTTGGCAGGGACGATCAATGAAATGTTGGATCGGCTGGAATTGTCCTATGAAAGTCAGAAGCAGTTTGTTTCCGACGCGTCTCACGAGCTGCGTACGCCAATCGCCGTGATCCAGGGTTATATCAATATGTTAGACCGCTGGGGCAAACGGGACGAGGAAGTCATGGAGGAATCGATCGAGGCGATTAAAAACGAAGCCCAATCCATGCAGGAGCTGGTAGAAAAGCTGCTGTTTTTATCCCGTCATGACAAAAAAACCTTAAAGTTAAAAAAGAGATTTTTTGAAATGAGCGAAGTTGTGGAGGAGATGGTAAGGGAAACTAGGCTGGTGGCAAAAAATCGTCTGGTAGAGAACGGTCCGATGGAAGAAGTGATTGTATATGGGGACGAGCAATCGTTAAAACAGGCGATTCGGGTCTTTATTGACAATGCAGTAAAATATACAAGGGATGGTGATTCGATTACGATTTCCTGTCAGAATGACGAGGGGGACTGTATTATCCGGGTAGCAGATACTGGGCTTGGAATGGTGCAGGAGGATTTAAACCATATCTTTGAACGCTTTTACCGCTCCGATCAAGTAAGAAATGAAAAAATCAGTGGTCATGGACTGGGACTGTCTATAGCGAGACTGATTATCGTAAAACATACCGGGCGGATTAAGGTACGCAGCCAGTATACGGTGGGGACGACGTTTCAGATTACATTGCCGCGGGTTTCGTATTGAGGAAATCGGCATGACCAAAAGACTGGTCATGCCGATTTTGACTGCGTTATAGTCTATCCATATTTAAGGCTCAATCTTATTCGATTTCTCTTTGCAAACTTATCTGAGTACTCTCCCGTACGACCAGCTCTGTCCCCAGCCTGACATGCCGGTAGCGGCAGCCTGGATGTTCCAGACAGAAGATAAGCTGTTCGGCTACGGCGGCGCCTAGTTCCGGTTCGTAGGTATGGACACTGGTCAGAGGGGGCTCTAACAGCGCGGCAAAGGGCTGATCGTCAAAACCAATCACGGAAATATCTCTGCCAGGAATAAGATGGTGGCTGCGAAGCGCCCGCATCAAAGAGGCGGCAGTCAGGTCACTGTCGCAAAGAAAAGCGGTCGCCGTCGGAAGTCCCTGCTCCAGCCAGGCATGCAGTCTGGAAAGCCAGTATTCCGAAAGTTCCGTACCAGTGAGGATTCGTTTCTGATTGATTTCAGAGCTGCCGTTGCAATCGTTTTCTGCGGCAGGACGACGGTCTGCCATTGTGATATCCACACGTTCTCCGTATTCCAGTTCTTTTTCCTGAATGGCAAACCGATAAGCCTGGTAACGTTCCTGTCCTGGTATTCCTTCCAACGAGTGGACATAACCGATTTTGGTATGACCAAGGGAAACTAGGTGGGCGATGCCAGCCTGAATTCCGTAAAAGTTGTCGTGAGAAACCGTATTGACCGGGAATGCGGAAAAGGAATTGCCGGCGATAACAAAGGGAATTCCTCTTTGCTGGTATTCGGTCAGTTCCTGCGGGCTGATACCGGCTCCTAATATGATGCTGCCGTTTGCCGAAGGTCGGGAGGAGAAGCCTGGCTCCGTAGGGTGAAAGGAGCCGGAGAGCGTATAGCCATGGCGGCTGATCGTTTCCGTGACGGCATCTAAAAATTGCCGATAGTATGGAATTTCCTCCGGAGCAGCGCTGCGGCTGTAATACGTATAGTCTAGGACTTCGATCACGCCTTTCGAGGAAGCCGCATTTAAGCGGCTCATATCATAGCCTCGTATCCTGGCTTCCTCTAAGATACGCGCCCTGGTTTCGCTGGAAATACCCGGCTTACCTCGCAGGGCGACAGAAACCGATGCTACGCTGACCTCTAACAACTCTGCCAGCTCTCTCATAGAAATACCTGCCATATGCTCCTCCTATGTTACCAAGGTTAAACATGTTGTTAATCGTTCTTTTTTACTACCAGTACCCAGTCTCCGCCTTCGCTGCGCGCCGGGGCATCCCAACAACCATCCTCCGGGGTGATGTCGGCAGCGATGACTGTCCGGTTTCTGGTACGTGGATCGAACCACTCTGCGGTATAGGTGCCTTCCGAAAGACCGGAAATCCGGCATCCGCCGCGCGTCAGCTCGTTGTAATAAATGATGAAGCGGCTGCGATCCGGCATAGCGGTAGCCAAATGGCTGAATAAATTTACTTCGTCGGTTTCGCTGGAAACGCCGAACGGCGATACGGTAGCGACCGGAACCGGCAGCAGCTCTTCAAAATGTTCTTCTTCATAAAATTTCTTCATATAGCCCATCTGGACAGCGCCGATTCCGTCGATTGCTTCATACCAAGGAATTCCGAATTTATTAAACGCATTAAACGGGTTCGGCTGTTCCGGTTTTTCCCATACGTTGTCCCAAATACCCTGTGCGCCGTAAGTATAGCCGCAGGCGCCGCATTGTATGGCGGTATATGCCACCCGGCGAACCATGTCGGCGGTACAAAGTCTGGTGCCGTTTTCCTCTAAAGTAGAACAGAATTCATACAGGCTTTCCCCTTCTACAAACGGTTTGTCAGGATGCTCCTTGCGGTACTGGCGGAAATATTGGGCGCTGACCGGGAAGTCGCCATGCCCGGCTTGGTTTAAGGTAAAATCAAACCAGGCTTCGTCGTAGTAATAATCGGAAAACGGACGATGGTTATCATAGTGGGCGGTCTGCAGTGTGCCGTAGCTGTCGATTTCCTCGATATACAGAGCGATCTTCCGCCATTCGTTGATAAACTGGGAGCGTGCCGGTTCCGGGGAATAGCCTGCCACCTCTCCGGCAAGCGTCCATACCATCGGCAGAGCGCCGTAACGGGCGATCATATAACGAGCCATATTTTTCCAGAGCGGAACTTGATCCAAAATAGACATAAACCAGGCGAAGCCCAGGGCGTTGACCAGCCCAAGGTCAGCCAGATAATACATCCGGCGATCCAGTTCGTTTTGATAAAACTCTACATTTGGCAGCGTCCCAAGCTGTCCGTCCACCCAGTAGACGGATTTCCCGTTGTTTCTGGCAGGATCGCTGCGGAGGTTTGTCTGGTAAACCGTAAAGCCCTGTTCAGCACGGCGATCTGCCATTCCGCGGAACATACTGCTCATCTGCGGATGGTTCGACTCGTCATAACGCTCCTGGTAAGCAAAAGCCCAGTGAGTGTCGCCCAGCCAGAAAAATGGGGTGCCGTCGTGATAAGAAAGAAAACGCTTGGACGGATCGACCTTTAAAAAACCGTGCTGGTAAATCGGCAGATCGCCGTCATAAGCGCTGCAAAGGATGGTTCCGCATTCTTCGGCAATCCCGGTTTCCTTTGGGGCGTTTATCGTCCAGTTCCAGACGCCGACAGCAGTCGGAGCAAAGGCAATCTTGTAGCTGCGTCCGCCGTCCCAGTAGGCTTCTCGAATGATTTGCTCGCCGCCTGGTCCGGTAAAGACAGCCTTTATACTGACGTCGAGAAACGGATTGGCATAGTCACAGGCGATTTCATAAGGAATGATAACCTGACGCCAGGTCTGTGCAGTAAGTTCTTTCATAACATGATACCTCCTATTAAAGTTGTTGCGTTTGCGGATACGTTAAAATGTTAGGTTTGTTAAGTTGAGCTTGTTAAAAGTGTTAGGTATGTTAGGTCGATTAAAAATAATATTAAAAACTCATCTATATGCTATTATAACAGTGATTAAGGTTATTTGTCAATAAAAATTTACCTAACATTTTAGTTGAATATAAATAAAAGTTTAGATAAAAGTTAGGTGAAATTAGTTGACAAACAGCAAACACAATTCTATAATGAAGGCATAGATACGATTCATAAATCCTATTTTTCAAGTAAAGGAGGAAGCTTGTTATGATTCAAGAAATGAAACTGATTCCGGTACCGGAAGGAAAGCATCCGTTTGCGGCAGCAGCGGGAAAGTGTCGGTTTGATGAGATTGGCTATGTAGAGGACGAGTATTTTATGAGCGGAACTGCCAATGTATACGGAGAAGACGCCAGTCAGAATCCGGTTGTGGAGATTCCGGACGCGCCGTATACGACCAGGCTGCTGATTCGCCGTCCGCAGGATGTAAAGCGTTTTTCCGGCAATGTAGTAATCGAAGTATTAAATGCTACGGCAATGCTGGATATTGATCGGATGTGGGTGGATACCTGGAAGTTTTTCACTCGTAACGGGGACATTTATATCGGTATCAGCAGTAAGGGACAGGTCGTGGATTCCCTAAAGCGTTTTGATGCGGAGCGTTATGCACCGATTAACTGGAACAATCCGGATCGAAGCCGGACACCGCTGCCGGAGGTCAAAGACAGACCGATGATGTTTATGGAGCAGTATGAGAGCGGATTGTTCTGGGATATGTTGATTGATTTGGCTAGACTGGTGCGGACGGAGGAGAAGAAGAACCCGCTGGCTGCCTATGTTTCGGAAAATACCCGGGAAAATCTGGTGTTCCTGACCGGCTGGTCACAGTCCGGTAGTTATATTGCGCGGATCCTTCACTCCTTTGCTCATCAGCCGGAGATTGAAAAGGATGGACCGTTGTTTGACGGTTATTTGCTGGCAGGCTGCGGAGTGTCGGATGCGCCGATGAACGCTTATAGCACTGCCTTCCGGTTTGCCCGTAGCGGTATTCCAATGGGGAGTATCCTTGGCAGCAAGAAGCCGGTGATTGCCGTCAATACCGAGAGCGAAAATAAATATGCGTTTTGGTATGGAGATTTTGACGAACCAGAGTTTAAATTCCGTACCTGGCAGATTCCGGCTTCCAGTCATGATACTGACTATAACCTGATCGAGTATTATGAGGGCTACCAGAGAGAAGATTTGAATAAGATCGGTATCACCAATGTCTGGGAGGGCTGTGAGGGCGAGCCGATGGACTGCCCGTATGAGCCGATTTTCAATGCTGCTTTTTATCATCTGTATAACTGGGCGCGTTATGGGATTCCGGCGCCTCATGCGCCAAAGATCGAGACTCGAATTGTGCCAAGACCAAATTCGACCAGCGGTTTCTTTGGCAACAGTGTGATCAATGTGACGGATGCGTTCGGCAATGCAGTAGGTGGTATCCGCCATCCTGCGGTAGACTGTCCGACCGGAACTTACACGAGCTTTAGCAAACGGGCAGACGGAACCGTTCAGGAAATGTTCGGGCATGTGATGCCGTTTGCACCGGAGCAGTTAAAAGCGCTTTACGGCAATCTGGAGCATTACCGCAGTCTGGTAGAAGAAAGCACTGATAATGCGGTAGCAAAGGGATTCGTATTGGCAGAAGATCGGGAAGAGCTAATTGAGCGTGTCGTGGCGACAGCGAAGAGACGTGGGCTGGAATAGAGAATAAACGGAATAGAAAAAGGGAACGTGTTTCACGTTCCCTTTTTCTCCTTTTTTGATTGAAATTTACTGTTTCAAAGGGGAAGCTGCGATCCGGCGAATATCATCCATTCGTTCCTTTGCCATCCGATAACCATGCTCATAAGAAGAACGAAGCGTTTTGATACTTTTTTCCAGGCTTTCTAACGGATATTCCGGACGCAGAATCATTGCCTTTCCCTCGGCTTCCAGTTGTTCGCAAAAAGCCACTGTTTCATTGTATGCTTCATGCCGCTTTAACAGCAGGTCAGCCACAGCCGGGTAGGAACGGCGCAAGGCGCGCGCTGCCAAAATATTTCGTTTATCCAGCTTTTTCTGGTAGCCTTGTGGGCGGGTAAGAACGATTAAATTCCATTCGTTTCCGTCGGCAATGGATTTTCGGATAGGGATAGGATCGGCTACTCCTCCGTCAAAAAAGCGACCGCCTTTCATCCGTACCGGAGGGATCGCCAGAGGAATGGCGCAGGTCGCCCGCAGCGCACGAAAAGTAGAATCCATCGTTTTGCCATCAATATATTCTGCCTGCCCGGTGCGGGCATTGGTCACGCCGATAAGAAAAGAGCCCGGATAGGCATAAAACGTTTCATAGTCAAAGGGAACCAGTTTATTTGGAATCTCATCAAAAATAAAATTCATTCCAAACATACTGCCGTCACTCCGCAGATTTCCGGCGCCGACATACCGTCTGTCGCTCCGGTATTTCATAGCGATTTCCAGGTTTCGTCCCCGTTGCCGGGAAACATAGGAAATCGCGTCGCTGATACCTGCCGATACACCAATACAATAGGGAAATAAAATATCTTCATCTAAAAGGGCGTCCATCACGCCGCAGCTAAAAATTGGGCGAAAAGTGCCGCCCTCTAAAATCAAGCCAGCCATAAGCCATTCAAGCCTCCTTTACCATATCTTATCCGAACATTGTTTCTCAATAAAAGCCAACAGCAAAAAATATACCACAATTCCCGGATCGTTGCAATGATTTGTCGCTCTTTTTCTACTACTTTCTTTTTTCCTATGTGTGAGAAAAAAACTTTTGTTTGGCTCTGAATTATGGTAAAATAGTATAAAACTAAGCCCATCGAAGGCGGGCTCAAATAGGAGGATGATAAAAATGGACGAAATGACATCAAGAGAAGAGAAAATGACTATCCGAAAGCAGTTTTCCAGGATAGGAAGGATTTATTTTATTTTTGCAATTGCCGCATTTGTCGTGCAGATTGTAGCGATTACACTGGTGCAGCGTTATGCGCCGAATTTGTTGCATAATTCGGCGGTTTCACTGCTGATCTCTATGGCGCCGCTTTATGGGATTGCCACCCCGCTTTGTATCTGGATGATGCAACAGGTTCCGGCTGCGCCGCCAATCAAAAAGAGAATGAAACCGTCGCATTTTCTGGCAGCGCTTGTTATGACCTTTGCCGGAATGTATCTTGGCAATATCATCGGTCTGGTGATTACGGCGATTATCGGCGTATTCAAAGGTTCTGTAGTCAACAATGACATTGTAAATCTGGTAACGCAGACAGATATGTGGGGAACGGTGCTGATAGTGGTTTTGATCGCTCCGGTAGTAGAAGAATTTTTGTTTCGGAAGCTTTTGATTGACCGGGTAGTAAAGTATGGGGAAGGAATAGCCGTTTTGCTTTCCGGTTTGATGTTTGGATTGTTCCATGGAAACCTGAATCAGTTTTTCTACGCGTTTATCATTGGCTCAATGTTTGCTTTTCTCTATGTAAAAACAGGAAATATCTGGTATACGGTTATCATGCACATGATTATTAACTTTTTCGGTTCGGTGGTGGCAGTGTTCGTTTTACGGCTGGTGGATTTAGAGGGGATAGAGGCGCTTCAGAGCATCAATCC
>CAJUFW010000012.1:3903-8996 GCA_910585655.1 uncultured Lachnospiraceae bacterium | reverse complement strand
GATGATGGAGGAAGTAATGCAGCTTTTACCATCGTTGGTTGTTTATCTGCTTTATATGGTGTTTTTCTTTGGCGTTATCCTGACTGGAGTGATTTTACTGGCGTTGAACCGGCGCAAATTTACTTGCAGTCCAGGGGAAAGCGGTCTGACCAAAAAAGAAAAACGGTTTTTGGCATTTAGCAGTACAGGGATGATTTTATATATTATTTTCTGGGTTGTTATGATGATCATTCAGCTTTTGCAATAGGTTGATTTTTTGTATGATAGGAAAGTTCTCCGGGCGGGATTCTTATTTATATAAGACGGCGGCAGACAGAGGTAGACAGAGAAGGGGCAGAGGAATCTATGGAAGAAAAAAGCCAGAGCTTTTCCAGAGGGAAGTTAATCCGAAGCGTGCGGACAACTCTACACGTCCCGATTGAGGAGACGATAGCCGGACTATGCAGTAGCAGTGCTTTTGGAACATATGAACGGGGGGAAAAGGAGCCGGGCAAATGGGTATCCGATATGCTGCTAGAGCGGCTGGGACAGGTATCCGACCAATTTTCCTGTATGTATTATAAGACAGAGATAGAAGAATGTCTGTACCGGGATATGCAGATGTATTTCCTGCAGAAGAGATGCGGGCAGATTTTTTGGGCGCTTTGGCAGGAATCGTGGGAAATGCTGAAAAAAGAAAGATTTTCCAATGAGAAAGACAGGGAATGGGAACAGAAAAATAACCCGGAAAAGAATTGCCAGGAACAATTTTTACGGGGAGCGAGGGTGCTTGCCTGCTATTATAAAAATGGGGAGCATATGGCAGAACCAGCGATAAAAACCCCAGAAGAAATGGCAGCGGAAATGGAGAGGGCGCTCCGCCTGACGCTTCCGGAAGAAGGCGTCAGACAGGTAAAAGGATTTCGTCTTGGCAGGATAGAAATAACATTAAAGGCGTTGCAGGCAGATATTTTCTGTCAAAAAAAAGAGACAAGGGAGAAGGGTCTGTTTTTTTATCGGAAATTATTGGAAAAGGTAAAAAAGCAGTTTTCCGATCCCAAGGCGGTGTATTACCAATACCAATATTTGGCAGCTTTGTATTTAAAGCGTCTGGCTTTGGCGGGAAAGACTCCGCAAACGGCACTTTGCCAGGAATGTTGGCTCATGATAAAAGAGGGGAAAAAACTGTATGGGCTGGAGACTTTGCTCTGCTATGAAAAAGAGTATGGTCTTGAGGGGAGGCAAAAAGAAAAGAGAGCAGACGTTTTGAGGCTTTTGGCTGCTTTAGAGAACTGGCAATGGGAGGTAGTCAGAAAAGAGGGGGAGGAGAAAAAAGAAGATAGAGGGTACGTGGACTGGAAAGAGGGGCAGTTGGATGATTTTATCGAGCTGCTGCGACCAAGCTTCCGGGGGCTGCCGTTAGGAGAGAGCGTTTTGGCGATGAGAAAGCAAAAAAAGCTATCAAGAGAGAAGCTGGGAAACGCTACGAATATTACGACCAAAACAATACAGCGTCTGGAACAAGGAGAGGTAGACAGCAGCCTTTATATTTATCAGAAGATACTAAAGGCATTGGGCAGAGACGGGTATCGGTATTCTACGGACATTATGTCAAACGAGCTTGCGGTACATGAGCAGTATCAAAAAATCAATAAACTGATTTCCTATTGGGAGTATGAGGAAGCAAGGAAAGAAGTAGAAGATTTTGTAAAGGAATTGTACCGAAAGGAACCTGTAAACCAGCAATGTATCGAAATGCTTCAAACCATTTTAGCAGGGCAGTTTAAAGAGATAACAAGGGAAGAAGAACTGAACCGTTTAAGGGCAGCTCTTGCTTTAACGGTTCCGGAGGAGGCGGATTTGGCAGCCTGGCCGTTGGGGTATCAGGAGATTGCCCTGATAAATAATATTGCCAATGCCAGGGAGGCCTTGGGGGAATTTCAGGAGGCAGAAAAAATTTTAAATCAGATAGTAAAAAATTGTGAACACAACCCGGCAGGTGTAGATAAAAATGCGCCGCAGTACCTGTTATCTCTATATAATCTGGAACGTTATCTGGGAAATCAAGGGAAATATGAAGAGGGTATTGCGATATCAAAAAAGGGATTGTGGTTAGGCTATCGGGTGAAGGACGGCGCATCAGTAGTAGAATTTTTATACAAACTTGCCTGGAATAAAGAACAGATATACGACCAGGAGGCAAAAAAACGGGAAGAGGGCGAGGACTATGAGGCGGCAAGAGAATCAAGGGAGCAAAAGAAAAAAGTCTGCTTACCTATTTGCAGACAGACTTTGGCGCTTGCAGAATTACTAGATTATACGTTTTATGTAGAACATATTCAGAAACATTGTCAAAAAGAATACGGGATAGATACTTTGTTTTAGGTTTTTATTTTTTTAGGAGGTGTATCATCCTGTGGTTCTATGCCCTTTTCACAAAAACAGTTCGGGTAATTTGCGCAGCAAGGTTTTTTAGGTTGTGGGATTACCAGCGGGGTAAGTAGCAGCGTAACCGCTAGTGCAGTTCCAATAGAAAACAGTTTTTTCTTCATAGTTTGTCACTCCTTTGTTGGTTTTATGGGTGGTGTTGTAGTTATAAAGATTGCTCATATAAACTTATTATAAATGGAAAAACCGGATTTGAAAAGAGGACATATTGGTGGTGAAAACCACTGATATGTCCTCTAGGCAAGAGGAGAAAGCTGGTATAAGATGGAAGTACCACATCAGGAAAGGGAGGCGGTGTGGCAGGAGGAGCAGTAGAAACAAGTGATACAAATGAAAAAAAGATGAAGTTAGGGGGGACAATTTTTTGTCAAAAAATACGAACGAGTATTGGCTATGCTGCTGGTAGCAGTATTTGTAGTGGGACTTTGCAGCGCCGTAAAGGTACGGGCAGAGGAGAAAAAACAGTATGTCGTAGTTCTGAAAAACGGCAGGGAAACAACAAAGAAAGCTGCTTATCAGAAAAAAGCCGCGCAGGTGCAGACGATTGCCGAGCAGGAGACAGACAGTCAGGTAATGACTCTAAGTCTGACCAAAAGCGAAGCAGAACAGATGCGTCAGGATGCAAATGTAGCAGCTATTTCAGAGGATTTGGAAGTTACCGCTTTCTTTGAGCAGCCAGGACCAGACGAAGAACCGGATGGAACGAAGAAAACCGAACATCAGGGAAAGACAAGTGACAGTGAGGAAAATCTGGTATGGAATATGAAAATGATTCATGCAGATGATGTGCAGACCGGATCCACCGCCAAGAAGGTAAAGGTAGCCGTCCTGGATTCCGGTGTAGACGAGACGGACGATATTCCGGTAGCTAAGCGTAAAAATTTCGTACCAGGAGAGGAAGAAGTGTTCTGCTCTTTTGACGATCCGGTCGGTCATGGGACAGCGATTGCAGGTATTATCTCTTCTGCAGGGACAGAATCCGGTTATCAGGGTGTGAATCCAAATGTAGAGATTTATTCCGGGAAGATTTTCGAGTTTGCGTTGACAGCCCCGATTAGCCGGGTAGTAGAGGCGATTCACTGGGCGATCGAAGAAGATGTCGATGTGATCAATTTGAGTTTTGGATTACAGACGGATTCCGAAGTGCTACGCTATGCGATTCAGGAGGCTTCCGAAGCAGGAATTATTATCGTAGCGGCTGCCGGAAATAAGGGTGTAGTAGAATATCCGGCGAATTATCCGGAAGTCATTGCAGTTGGTTCGGTAGATTCGATGGCAGAAATTGCAGAGAAGAGTGCTACAGGAGAAAATCTGGAGCTTCTGGCGCCAGGAGAATTGGTGGCTTCTATCAGTCACTTTGGTGGAATTGGTGTAGAATCCGGAACTAGCCTTGCTGCTCCACATGTGACAGGCGCCGTATCTGTTTTGTTACAGAAGAATCCTTTAGCATCTGTTGATTTGATCCGATATATTTTACAGAAGAGCGCAAACCGTCAGGTTGAGGAAGGATATGGCTTGCTGGACATAGAGCAGGCGGTAGCGGTTATGGATGCGATGATGGCTGTCGGATATGGGAGCATGAATTCGGATGTGAATCTTGCGGAGAATAAGAAGACGATTGAAGTTTTTGAGAATGATTTGGTGGAGGGAAGCTGGGATGGAGATACACATATAAAGTTCGTGGAAAACAATGAACAGAAGGATAACCCAGGAAAAGATGTGAAAGATGCGAATGTAAATTTGTATAATGCTTTGAAAGCAGGAGCCAGAGCGAATGATGAATATGTAAAAAAAATGACGGTATATCCAGAGTTTCATGGCTGGGCATATTATGAAGATGATACAAGATGTAATTATGTAGCATCCTATTTTTATTTCATTGATTTAGCACAGGATATTTATGATGATGGTGCCATAAATAATGGAAAGCCAACTTACTTGGAACAAAGGGCATATAATACTTTTAAAGCCCAGATCAGAAATGATGGGATAGGCACAACAACATGGGCAACTATTTTTAAAAATAAAGGATTAGGTAATGTAACCGAGGCTCGTCAATGTGCATTTCTTTATGGTATGGCGCTCCATGTGGCGACAGATACATTTGCCCATAGTGCTTATGTTAAAGTAAATGGAGAATATGTGCGTATTGTTCATGGAGAAGATTCTTCAACTGGAGCAGATAGTGTAAAGGAATGTGAAAATCGTTATGAGTGTGCGAAAGAAATATCTAAAAAAGTGATAAGGCATTATTATACGACTGACAGTAGTATCCCAAATAAATCGGATGCAGAACCATCTGATTTTGTATTAAGTAAGTATGATCAAAAAAGTTTTAAACTTAGAAACCTTACTACTTATTTAAAAGCAATGGGAACAAAGGCTGTAAATGTTTATAATGCAAATTCCAGTTATTTTGATGCTCTGAATTATACAAAACCAAAACCTACTAATTAGGGAAAAGGCATTTGAAAGGGGCAACGTATATGCAGACAAAAAAACAAATAGTCTTGCTGCTCCTGTTGGCAGCTGTGCTTTGCACAGCTGCCGGTTTCCAGGTAGTCGCAGCAGAACAATATCCAGAAACTTCCTCTTTTGATGGAATTGATATAAGCTACAAAGAATTTGTCATAGAAAATGGTGTCTTAATAAAATATCAGGGTGTG
>CAJUFW010000012.1:0-3893 GCA_910585655.1 uncultured Lachnospiraceae bacterium | reverse complement strand
AAGTGATTGTTCCAGAGGGGATAACAGAAATAGGGCATTCCGCGTTTGCTGAAAATGAAACATTGCGTTCTGTCATTTTGCCGGAGGGCGTAGCAGTTATAGGAGAAAAGGCTTTTTATGATTGTGTCAATTTGGAAACAGTAATTTTTCCTGCTTCCTTACGAGAGATAAAATATGCTGCATTTGAACTCTGTAAGAAGCTGCAAGAAGCAATTTTTTCAGAAGGACTGGAAATAATGGAAGAGTATGCTTTTGGTAGTTGCTGGAATTTAGAGCGTCTGGAATTACCGAATACATTACAGGAAATTAATGGAGGGGCTTTTTCTTCCTGTAAAAATTTGAAAGAGGTCATTATCCCGGAAGGAGTAAAGAAGATTGGAAATGAAGCTTTTTGGGCTTGCGACAGTCTTACTTCTATTCAGATTCCTTCTACCGTGACAGAACCAGGAAATAGCATGACCTATAATACGCCATGGTTAGAAGAAAAACTGGCTTCTTTACCTGCAGAATCTCCCTTTTTCATTATCGGTTCTGTACTGATAGCGGCAAGAGAGGATTTGGAAATCGCAGTTACTGTGCCAGATGGAGTGATGCGGATTGCTGATCATGCTTTCCAGCGAACAAGTTTTACGAGTATTACGCTGCCGGATTCGGTAGAAGAAATCGAATCAGCTGCCTTTCAAGGGTGTAAAAAATTAGAACGAGTGTATATGGCGGATTCGGTAAAAACAGTAGGTACTAATTTGTTTTATGAATGTCCTGTGTTAAAGGAGGTACGTTTGTCAAATTCGATTAAGATATTAGAAGATCCATTCTATAAATGTCCTCAATTAGAGGAAATCGAGCTTCCAGCCAAGTTGGAAAATTTGATAGGACGAACCTTTGTAAGTTGTAAGAAATTAAAAAAAGTGGTAGTTCACTCTAAATTAAAGAAAGATCGTGCTTGCTGTCTACCAAACGGAACCGATATCAGAGAAAAAAATGTTTCTAAAAAAATCGTGATTTACGTAGATAAAGGCTCTCCGGCAGAAAAGTATCTTCGTTCTTTAAAGGGAGAAGAAAAGATAGCCTATGCGTATAACAAGAACTCCTCTTCATCTTCCGTTTCCTATAAAACATATACCGTAAAAAAAGGCGACAGTCTATGGGCGATTGCAAAAAAGCAGTTAGGGAGCGGAAGCCGTTATCCGGAAATCGTAAAGTTAAATCAGTTAGGCAAAAAAGGAATCCAACCAGGACAGAAGTTAAAGATTCCGAAAAAGTAAAGAAAAGACTGGCGGAGTTGGAACATACCGATAAAACGGGGGTTGCTCGGTCAGTCTGTTTTTTTATAAAGAATTAGTAAAATTAGTTTACTTTATAGGGTGAAACTGATATACTAAAAATAATTTAGAAAAGGGATACAACATACAACAAAATAGGGGGGATTTGCGTATGGAAAAGACAGATAGGAAAAAAGAAAAGTTGTTTTTCTGTTTTCGTGTATTGGTATGGATAGCAGCCTTGATCGCTTTGTTTGCGATAGCCACAAATCTTCCAGTATTTGCAGCAGAGCAAGAGGAATCAGAAGAAGAGGAGGAGACAGAAGAGGAAGAAATTTTTGTAATCGACGAAAAAGAACAGGAACTGGTCATGTATGATGGTGAAGAAACAGATGTGACAGTTCCAGAAGGTGTCATAAGAATCGGAATGGATGCCTTTGAAAAAAATGAGCAAATACGTTCCGTTACATTGCCAGAAGGGGTGGAGGTAATTGGAGAAGGGGCATTTTTAGGCTGTACCAATCTGGAAACTATAAATCTGCCCTCTTCTTTAAAGGTAATCGAGGAAAAGGCTTTTTTGGGCTGCGGGAACTTGAAAAAGATAACGTTGCCAGCTTTTATGAAGACAATAGGAAGCGCTGCGTTTCAGGAATGTGGGAATCTGGAAATCGTAACCTGTTCAGACTCTTATAATTCAAAAAAACTTCCGAAAAAATCTCAACTTTTACCTGCTTCCATAAAAGAAATCGGGTATGCGGCATTTCGAGAGTGTAAAAGTTTAGAAACAGTAACATTGCCTGCTTCCCTGAAAACACTGGGCGCTATGACATTTTGGGGATGTGAAAAGTTACGGGAGGTTGTGATTCCAGAAGGAATACAGGTAATCGAAGAGAACACTTTTTATCACTGCTCAAATTTAGAACATGTGAAATTACCCAGTACCTTGCGGGAAATTAAGAGCGGGGCTTTTAGTGGTTGTAAAAAATTAAAGGAAATTGTGATTCCAGAAGGAGTAAGGGAAATTGGCGAATTGGTTTTTTGTGATTGCGAAAGCCTTACCTTGATTCAAATTCCTTCTACTGTGATAGAACCAGGGGATCATTCGACTTATTGGAATACTCCTTGGATGGAAACACAGATTGCTTCGCCAGAAAGTCCATTTTTGATTATCAATCAGGTGTTGCTGGCAGTAAGAAGAGATGTAGAGGCTGACTTAACAGTGCCAGATGGAGTGACAAGGATTGCAGATAGTGCATTTTTTGGTGCGAATCTGACTGGTCTTATGATATCTGATTCTGTGACTGAAATTGGAAGTGGTGTATTTGGGTGGTGCAGGAAGCTGGAATGGGTCTATATGCCGGATTCCGTGCAGATTTTAGGAAGCGATGCGTTTTCTGATTGCAAAGTATTGAAAAAAGTACGATTTTCTGATTCAATCCAGATATTGAGTTCTCCATTTAGTAATTGTCCTCAGTTAGAGGAAATAGAGCTTCCAGTCAAGTTAGAAGATCTGATAGGACCAACATTTGTATGGTGTAAAAGATTAAAAAAAGTGGTAGTTCACTCTAAGCTGGAACAAGAACGAACCTGTTGTCTGCCAAACGGAACCGATATTACAGCGAAAAATGTTTCTAAAAAAATCGTGATTTACGTAGACAAAGGTTCTCCGGCAGAAAAGTATCTTCGTTCTTTAAAGGGAGAAAAAAAGATAGCCTATGCGTATAATAAAAAATCTTCCACAGATTCTGCCAAATATAAAACTTATACCGTAAAAAAAGGGGACAGTTTATGGAAGATTGCAAAGAACTATTTAGGGAGCGGAAGCCGTTACCCGGAAATTGTAAAGTTAAATCAGTTAGGCAAAAAAGGAATCCAACCAGGACAGAAGTTAAAGATTCCGAAAAAGTAAAGAAAAGACTGGCGGAGTTGGAACATACCGATAAAACGGGGTTTGCTCGGTCAGTCTGTTTTTTTATAAAGGATTCAGAAGTACGCTGGCTCCTGGCTTGTAAAATCAGGAGGTTTATGGTAGTATGGAGATACAAAAACGAAAGGGAAAGCAGGTGAGAAGATTGACAGTGACAGAACAGATAGACCGGAAACATCAGGAAGATTTACAGAGGCTAAGAGGCTTTCGTCTGCTTGATGATGATTTCCTCACAAAATGTTTTGAGGGAGATACGGCAAGCATAGAACTGGTATTGCAGATTATATTGGAAAAACCGGATTTAAAGGTGCTGGACATTCGTACACAGGTATTTGTAGAAAATTTGTTGAATCGCTCCGTAAGATTTGATATTCTTGCTACTGACAATACTGGTGCTAAAATAAATGTTGAAATCCAACGAGCTGATAAAGGAGCCGGGAGAAAAAGAGCAAGATATAATTCCAGCATGATGGACGCAGCTTTTTTGAAGAAAGGTGATAGTTTTGATAATCTTCCAGAAACATGGGTAGTGTTTATCACAGAACATGATGTGATAGGAAAAGGGCTGCCACTCTATCCGGTTGAGCGCTGCTTTCTAGGAACCGGAGAAAGATTTGAAGACGGTTCACATATACTGTATGTAAACGGTGCTTATCGTGGAGATACACCAATCGGAAAACTCATGCATGATTTTTCATGTACTA
>CAJUFW010000011.1:33851-36780 GCA_910585655.1 uncultured Lachnospiraceae bacterium | reverse complement strand
ATCCTGCTTGTATGCCCGTAAATCAAGGCTTTTTTGAGATAATCAACCATTTTAGTTGACAAATTATAATGAATTCACAAGAATTCTATTTACTCAAAGATAGTAGCACCCCTACCCTTAACACCTACTCAACGAATAAAATTCGTCCTTGTAAACGGTTCCCGTTCCGGAATCTGGTAGGTTTCTTTTCCTAAAGCAATGCTCTTCATTAAAAACGCCATATTACGGGCAAGGGTACGCATCATCTGCAAGCCTTCTATATCCTGCTCTGCCTCTCCCGGCATTGTCCCATGAATCCCGTTCCAGTATTGCCCGCTGGCAATCGGCATCCCGGAAATAGCAAAAAATTTGTTCAGCTCATCATAAGTCGCCGTCAATCCTCCGCGCCTTGCTGCTGCTACTGCTGCTCCGACCTTCATGCTCTTATCAAAATGAGTGCTGTAAAACAGCCTGGTTAAAAAGGCAATCAGCGTAGCATTGGCAGAGGCATAATAAACCGGACTTCCCACTACCAGCCCGTCGCATTCCTCTAACTTTTTCGCGCTCTCATTAACCAGATCGTCAAAGACACATTTTCCTGTATCGGCGCATTTTCTACAGCCAATACAACCTCTGATATCCTTATTCCCTACCATAAGGATTTCTACTTCAATCCCTTCTTCCACAAAAACTTTCTCCATTTCATGCAGTGCCGTATAGGTGTTTCCATTTGCATGTGGACTTCCGTTTACCATCAATACCTTCATATTTTTTATCCTCCTTTTTTACCGGACAGACAATTCTTATTCTGCCGGAATATTTTCTTCATAGTTCCATGTGATCTCATATTCTATCTTTGAAAGCTGTCCCAACTGCCGGATATAGTTTTCAATCAGTTTTTTTGCGTTGTCCTGTGCCTTTGACAAAATCGCATCATCCTTTGCAAACATCTCCCGAATATCTTCCTCTGCCGCCGCCACGGCTTCCGTCTGATTTTCCGAAGTAATCGGATTCTTATTAAACCCATCATCTGAGGAAATATAACTACCTTCTGCAAAGGCATGATCCGACAAGCCTAACAATTCTGCCTTTGGAATTGTAATCAAAATCTCATTGCCCTTCGTCTCCATTGTCACTTTAGAGACATTGATCCCAAAGCGCGCCACTCCACTGTATTCAATCCAAAAAACACGTTCCTTTTCTCCGATATGAGAAAGCCCTTTTCCCTTTTCCTTAATGGATTTCGCTACATTATGATAATAACATTCCAAGGTCGCCAGTTCACAAATCGAACGGATTTGGGAAATATCCGGAACGCTGGCTCTCTGTATGATCTCCTGCTCCAAAGAATCATTCGTTTCAGGAGAAGGAGCCTCCTTTTTAGAACAAGAAGATAAGAAAGAAACACCTATCAAAGTACCTATCATCATCAAACAAACAATTCCCTTTTTCATTGATTGTCCTTTCTCTGTTCGTTTCCTGTCATCGTATCACAATCTGATACTCCTCGTTGATCTGTTCTATCCATGGCGTAACCAGCGCTTTTACTACTGCTACTGCATTTTCCTTTGCCAGCTTTAACAGCTCTTGTTCACTGTCCGCCCGTCTTTTCAAATCCTCTTCACAAAGCCGGAATGCCTCTTGATGTACGGTTTCCGTCTCACTTTTTTTATCTTTAAAAATATATTCTAACGTCCCTGGATCAACAGTCTTTTCCTTTAACTCCACTTTTGGAAGGGTAATTGTAATACGTTGCGCTTCCTCGTCAACTTCAATCGCTATCTCGCTAAAATCAATCCCCGCCTTTATTGTTCCTTCATATGCTACATAATAACGGATGCTTGTCCCATCTTCTGTATAAGCCTTTGCAATCGCATTATAGGTATAATCCGCTGTTGATAACTCGCTGATTTCAAACACTTTTTCAATATCAGCCTTGCTAAAGGTTGTTACCTTTCCTTCTGTCCCGACAAATACCTGCTCCACTGTATCATTGATTTTTTCCGGAATTTTGCTGGCATTTTTAGAAAAAAAACGAATCAGAAAAAGCATCAGCACCATACCAAATATAACCAAACCCAGCTTTATTTTATAAGAAGTCTCTCTTCTTGGTTCCCATTCTCTTCGATCCGACGTCTGGTTTTCCTTTGAAGCCATGGAATACCTCCTTGCCTGCTCTCGTCTGTATTGTTATGATAAATTCCTTTTATCAAAAAAGCTGTAAGTCTGGAATCTACCAGATTTACAGCTTTTTAGCGTCGCTAAGAGGATTTGAACCTCCGACCTACCGCTTAGGAGGCGGTCGCTCTATCCAGCTGAGCTATAGCGACATGGAACCCTTTTTAATTATATGCACGAATTCTTAGAAAGTCAAGTATAAAATCCCTTTATCTTTGTTATAATTTTAACAATTTCACAAGAAATTCTTTCTATCTTTACCGTTCTTTGCTCTTTTGTTCAAGATATTTTCTTTTCCTTTCTTCTATTGTTAATTTTGTATAGATTATTTCCTGAATTTTCTCGTAATTTTTACATTTTTTCCCCTATTTTTTCTTTGACAATTTGAAGTCAAAGTGCTATATTTTACTCGTAGGTTGATATTGAGTTAATTGTTAATACTTTAACACATCAAGGAGGATATTATGGCTGAAAAGAAAATTCCAACTCCTCAGGAGCATGTAGATACTCTGGTAAAAAATGCGCAGAAAGCATTAGAGGAGTTCATGAGTTTCGACCAGGAGACCATTGACAACATCGTACATGAAATGGCGTTGGCTGGTCTTGCAAAACAGCGTGAATTGGCAAAAATGGCTGTAGAGGAAACAGGCCGCGGAATTTACGAGGATAAGATTACAAAAAATATTTTCGCTACCGAATACATCTGGCATTCTATTAAGTACGACAAGACAGTCGGCATCATTGAGGATAACGATGACGAAGATTATATGAT
>CAJUFW010000011.1:29597-33841 GCA_910585655.1 uncultured Lachnospiraceae bacterium | reverse complement strand
TATCATTGCAGGTGTCACCCCTGTAACAAATCCAACTTCTACAACGATGTTCAAGAGTATTTCCGCTATCAAAACCCGGAACCCGATTATTTTTGGTTTCCATCCAGGCGCACAGAAATGTTCTTCTTTCGCTGCCAAAACTCTTTTGGATGCTGCTGTAAAAGCAGGCGCTCCGAAAAATTGTATTCAATGGATTGAATATCCTTCTATAGAGGCTACTACAGTCCTGATGAATCATCCGGGCGTTTCCTTGATTCTGGCTACCGGTGGTTCCGGAATGGTACGCGCAGCTTATTCTTCCGGAAAGCCTGCTCTGGGTGTAGGCGCTGGTAACGTACCTTGCTTTATTGAAAAGACTGCTAATCTAAAGAGAGCAGTCAACGACCTTGTATTATCCAAGTCCTTTGATAATGGTATGATCTGTGCTTCCGAGCAGGCTGCCATCATCGAAGCCCCTGTTTATAAAGAAGTTGTAGAACTGATGAAAAAAGCTGGTTGCTATTTTGCTACTCCGGAAGAGATCAAGAAGCTCGAACCAGTTGTTATGAATATGGAAAAGCGTGCCGTTAATCCGGATATCGTTGGAAAATCTCCTGCTTATATCGCAGGTCTGGCAGGCATTACCATTCCAGATGATACCAAAGTTCTTTGTACAGAGATTGCAGACGTTTCCCCGGATATTCTTCTTTCCAAGGAAAAGCTTTCTCCGGTTCTTGCTATCTTAAAAGCAAAAGACGTAAAGCATGGTATCGAATTAAGCGTTAAGATGTTAAGAAACGGCGGTATGGGACACTCTTCTGTTATCCATTCTGAGGATTCGGAAGTAATCAATGAATTCTCCGCTCATATGGAAACAGGACGTATCCTGGTAAATTCTCCGTCCACACATGGCGCTATCGGTGATATTTACAACACCAATATGCCTTCTCTTACATTGGGCTGCGGTTCTTACGGCGGCAACTCTACGACACACAACGTATCTGCAGTCGATATGGTAAACATCAAACGTGTGGCAAAGAGGAGAAATAACATGCAGTGGTTTAAGGTTCCGAACAAGATTTATTTTGAATCAGGCTCTGTTTCCTATCTGTCCAAGATGCCGAATATTTCCAAGGCATTTATTGTAACAGACCCATCTATGACACAGCTTGGTTATGTCAATAAGGTACTTCATCAGCTTAGAAAAAGAGAGGAATATGTTCACTGTGAGATCTTTGACCAGGTAGAACCGGATCCATCTTTGGAAACCATTTTACGTGGTGTAGAAGCTATGAAGGTATTCTGTCCTGACGTTATTATTGCTTTGGGCGGCGGTTCTGCGATTGACGCGGCAAAAGGTATGTGGCTCTTCTATGAGGATCCGGAAGCTGATTTCAAGAAGATGTCTTTAAAATTTATGGATATCCGGAAGAGAACTTACAAGTTCCCTCATCTGGGCAAGAAGTCCAAGATGGTAGCAATTCCTACTACTTCCGGTACTGGTTCCGAAGTAACTTCCTTTGCGGTTATCTCTGACAAGGAAGAAAACAAGAAATACCCTCTTGCCGACTACGAGCTGACCCCAGACGTAGCAATCATCGATCCAGACTTTGTTATGACCGTGCCTCCAAAGTCTACCGCTTGGACTGGTATGGACGTACTGACTCATGCAATTGAAGCCTATATTTCTATCCTGGCTTCTGATTATACAGATGCACTTGCCGTTGCCGCTATTGAACTGGTATTTACTTACTTAAAGAGTTCTTATTCCAATGGAGCAAAAGATCCGATTGCACGGGAGAAAATGCACAACGCTTCTACAATTGCCGGTATGGCATTTACCAACGCATTCTTGGGAATCAACCACTCCCTGGCTCATAAGTTGGGCGGTGAATTCCATATTCCTCATGGATGTGCAAATGCTATCCTGCTGCCGCATGTGATTCGTTACAACGGTGTTGCATGCCCGACCAAATTTACTTCCTGGCCAAAATATGAAAGCTATATTGTAGGCGACAAGATTTTTGCCCTGATGAAGAAGCTTGGCTTTAATCCGAAGAACAACGATGAAGCAGTAGAGCAGTTGGCCACAAAAGTAGAAGAAATGAATGAATACTTAGGTATTCCGGCTACTTTAAAGGAATACGGCGTCAACGAAAAGGAATTCCTCAGCAAAGTAGAATTCCTGGCAGATTTAGCTTTCGATGACCAGTGTACGACTGCTAACCCAAGACTTCCTCTTGTATCCGAACTGGAAGAGTTGTATTTGATTGCCTACTATGGCAAAGGCAATGTGCCGAAGAAAAAGGCAAAATAAATTGTAAATTATCTATTATTTGTTTTCATACTAACCTATACCAAAGGAAAAAGAGGCTGGTTCTAACCAACCTCTTTTTCTATTATTCTCTGTTTTAACCCATATAATTTTTTGTATCCAGCGCATGTTGCAGCGCTTCTTTTTCCTCGCCGGAAAGCTGTACAAAGGACTCCCCTTTGATAATTTCCTTTATGTAAGTATAACAGCCTTCTCTGCTGTGCATAGAATTTAAGACAAATCCGTTATTTTTATCATTGAGCATTACCAAAGCAAAACTTAGTTTTCCACCCATTTCATTAAAAGCATCATATTTTACAATACCAATCTTCTGATAAGTAGAAAGCAATGTCTCATCGATCTCTTTGATATGCTGTTCCATCGTATCATGCTCTTTTTGTAAAATATCAACCTGAGAAAAACGCTGTATGATTTCATTCTCCAGACTTTTTCCATCTTCTCCTGACATAAATGCCTGATACTTTTTCAATAATTTTTTATTTTTGGAAAATAATACAAGAATCAATACAAACATCAGAAGCAATAAAACAGCCGCTCCTATCAAAAGAAATGCCAAATACTCTCCTGCCCATCCATTCATACTTTCGATTGTCATATTCCTCTCTCCCCTTCTCTACTTCTGTATCTGCTGAAACAGCTCCATAATCCGTTCGAGGTCATCTCCTGAGTAATATTCAATTTCGATTTTTCCTTTTCCGTTAGAACGGTTATGAATCGAAACCTTACTACCAATAATAGTTTTCATCTGCTCCTCTAGGCTCCGGTAAATGACCGGGCTTGTCGCTGCTGCTTCTTCTGAAAGCTTTTGCTGTTCTCTTTCTGACAACAACTTTTTTACCAATCGTTCTGTCTCTCGCACACTTAACTTCTCATCAAAAATGCGCATTGCCGTATTATATTGTAATTCTTTTTCTTCTAAAGAAAGCAGCGCCCTGGCATGTCCACTCGATATCATATCGTCAATCACCATCTTCTGTACCCGCTCATCCAACTTTAACAAGCGCATCGAATTGGCAATCGCCGTACGGCTTTTGGATACCCGTTCTGCTACTTCGTCCTGCTTCAAATGAAATTCTGTAATCAGACGCTGAAACGCCTGTGCCTCTTCAATAGGATTTAAGTCCTCTCTCTGCAGGTTTTCAATCAGGGAAATTTCCATCACTTCCTGTTCGGAATATTCCCGAATGATTGCCGGAACTTCTTTTAATCCTGCCATCACAGAAGCCCGCCACCTACGTTCCCCTGCTACAATTTCATAATAATTTTCCCTTTTTTTCAATAGCAATGGTTGAATCACACCAAACTGCCTAATGGATTCTGCCAGCTCCGCTAATGTATCTTCGTCAAAGTTTTTTCTTGGTTGATCCTTGTTCGGCTCAATTTCATTTATGGAAACCATGATTTCTGCTGTCGCTGTTTCCGTTTCCTTTTTTCGTTTTCCGGTATCTGCCGGAAGTTTCTCTGGCTTTGGTATAATAGAATCAAGCCCACGTCCCAATCCTTTTTTTGCTACCATAGATATTGTTCTCCCCTTTCTATCACTTCATCTGCTAAATCCCGATATCCCTCCGCTCCGGCAGACTTGGAATCATAAATATTGATTGGCATTCCATGGCTCGGCGCCTCAGCTAATCGAACATTTCTTGGTATAATAGTTTTATAAATCGTATTTGTCAGCGTTTCCTTTACATTCTCTACTACCTGTAAGGAAAGATTTGTACGGGCATCATACATAGTAAACACTACCCCTTCAATCTCCAAGTTTGGATTTAAACGCTGCTTTACTAAATCAATCGTGTGCATAAGCTGACTTAAACCCTCCAGCGCATAATACTCACACTGAATCGGTACCAATACTGTATCAGCGGCTGTCATAGCGTTGACTGTCAACGTATTCAACGACGGAGGACAATCAATGATAATAAAATCA
>CAJUFW010000011.1:20418-29587 GCA_910585655.1 uncultured Lachnospiraceae bacterium | reverse complement strand
AGTTCAGACGTGTGCTCTTCCGATCTTCAATTTGCGTTTTTAGGATAAACTGTTGATTTTCCAGTCCAATTAGTTCTATCTCTGCTCCTGCCAGATTTATATTGGAAGGAAGAACAGAAAGATTCGGATATACCTCTACCATAATACAATCTTTTAGCTCTGCTTCACCAAGCATCAATTCATATACCGTATTTTCCACATTATTTTTATCAATTCCCAATCCACTAGATGTATTCCCTTGTGGATCAATATCTATCACCAGAACCTTTTGTTCTTTTTCCGCCAGACAAGCAGAAAGATTGATAGCCGTTGTTGTCTTGCCTACGCCGCCTTTTTGATTCGCGACTGCAATGATTCTTCCCATAATATTTTCTGCTCCTTTGTAATTCCATAGCTTTACTTATTTTATACATTGCTGTTATACTATTATTTATATAGTCTACTCTTTCGTCAGTTCATCATATAGAATAACACATTTCCCCTTTTTTTGCTATAGAAATATCGAATTTTTTAAAATGTTTCACGTGAAACATTTTCCTATATTTCCTGACATTCCCGACAAACAAATCCACTTTTTATTTCACAGCGAATTACGTTCTCCTTTCTATCTATTTCCCGAAATCCGATTGTCTGAAAGAAGGGAAAAATCTCCTCTGATACATAAGCAACAACACGTTCTGCATGATTCCGAAAAGCCCGATCCAAAAGCATTCGTACAATAAAATCTCCATATTTCTTTCTTCGCTCTTCTTCCGGTACTGCTATCCTATCCAACAAATAAGTATCTCCATCATAAAAAAGTGTCCCACAGCCAACTACTTTCCCCTCCATCCAGGCAAGCGCATGAACTGCCATTTCATCACAAATCATACTTACATCCATTCCATACAAATGATCTGTCGTATAATCGGCTGTCTGAAAGATCAGCTCTCTTATTCTTTTAATCTCTGTTATATCCTCTGTACCATTTATATATTTTCCTTCAATATACATCTTTTTTCTCCTAATCTTTTTCTACTAATCTATTTTTTTAGCAGCAAAGGCTCTTTTGCAGGTTTTCCTGCTGTTCTTGGATATAGCTGCGGCGTTTGCTTCTCTTTAGAAATCCGTACCAACGTCCGTTCTATATCACTGCCCGGCAGAGAAAATTGTTCTAATTCTACTATTTCTCCTCCTAATGTTTTCACTGCATATGCCGCTTCTTTTAATTCTTCTTCTATTTGCCCTGATTTATAGGCAACAAAACTACCTCCGACCTTTACATATGGTATACAATATTCTGCTAAAACAGACAGATTTGCTACAGCCCTGGAAACACACATATCAAATTGTTCTCGATATTCCTTTTGACGAGCTGGTTCTTCTGCTCTTCCATGGATAGCCGTTATTCCTTTCAGTTCTAACGCTTGAATTACTTCCTGTAAAAATCCGATTCTTTTCTTTAAAGAATCTAATAAAACAATCTCTACTTCCGGAAACATCAGCTTTAACGGAATTCCAGGAAATCCTGCTCCTGTACCAATATCAATCAGACGTACTCCCTTTTGAAATTTAGTCTTTTTTGCTATCATCAGACTATCTACAAAATGTTTTTTTACAAATTCCTCATAGTCTGTAATCGCTGTCAAATTCATTACCTTATTTTTTTCTGTCACCAACTCATAATACTGATAAAGCTTTTGGATCTGCTGGTCGCTTACCTGCAAACCAATTGCCTCTAATTCTTCTTTCAAATACTGCTTTGGATCTGTCTCTGTCATATCCTCTACCCTTCTTCTATGATACTCTATCTATGATTTTTTCTATGTGATATTCTCTTTTGATTTTTCTTCTGCCTTCCGTCTTCTATGATACTGCTCCAAATACACCAGCAATACCGAAATATCAGCCGGAGAAACACCGGATATTCGCGACGCCTGACCAACCGAAGCAGGACGAATCGCAATCAGTTTTTGTCTGGCTTCTTTTCTCAGACTTTCAACATCTTCATAATCCAATGCTTCCGGAATTTTTTTATTTTCCATCTTTTTGAACTGTTCTACCTGTCGAAGCTGACGGACGATGTATCCCTCATATTTTAAATGAATTTCTACCTGTTCGGTTACATCTTCAGACAAGACCGGACGTTCCTCGTCTATTTCAGCTAGCAATTCATAATTTAGTTCTGGACGCTTTAACAGCTCGGCTAAGCTGGCTGCTGTTTTCAACGGGGTACTGTTATGCCACTCTAAAAATTGTTGTACTTTTTGATTGGCTCCCAACATAGTTTCCTGAAGCCGCTTCTTCTCTTCCTCAATCTGATCGGCTTTCTTTAACAAAGCTTGATAACGCTCCTCCGGAATCAGACCTACTTCATATCCAATAGGTGTCAAACGTAAATCCGCATTATCCTGACGGAGTAAAAGCCGGTATTCAGCCCTGGAAGTCATCATTCGATACGGTTCATGTGTTTCCTTTGTCACCAAATCATCAATCAACACACCGATATAACCGTCTGAACGTTTCAACACCAGTGCTTCTTTTCCATCCAATTTTCTCGCAGCGTTGATCCCTGCAAGGATCCCCTGGGCGGCAGCCTCTTCATAACCGCTGCTTCCATTAAACTGCCCGGCGCTGAACAAACCTTCTATTTTCTTAAATTCCAGGGACGGTCTAAGCTGTGTAGCATTGATACAATCGTATTCAATTGCATACGCGTTCCGCACAATGTTAGCATGCTCCAGTCCTGGCACTGAACGATACATCGCTACCTGAACATCCTCCGGCAAAGAACTGGACATACCGCCAATATACATTTCATTGGTATAATTTCCTTCCGGTTCAATAAAGACCTGATGCCGCTCCTTCTCTGCAAAGCGAACTACCTTATCCTCAATGGAAGGACAGTAACGTGGTCCGGTTCCTTCTATCGTACCGGAAAAAAGCGGCGAACGATTGATGTTTTCCCGGATAATGGTATGTGTTGTCTCATTCGTATAAGTCAGCCAACAGGAGACTTGATCCTTTTCAATTTCTTCTCGTTTGTTGGTAAAGGAAAACGGCACAATCCGTTCATCTCCTTTTTGTTCTTCCATCTTGGAATAGTCGATACTTCTTCCATCAATACGAGCCGGAGTTCCCGTTTTAAAACGATACAGTTCAATGCCAAGGCTTTTCAAGGAATCCGTCAAATGATTGGCAGCAGAAAGACCGTTAGGACCGGTTGCATTACTTACCTCTCCGTAAATACATCTTGCTCGTAAATAAGTTCCGGTACAAAGGATCACAGCCCTACAAGGATAAATTGCCTCCGAACAGGTTTTCACTCCTGTAATTTTTCCATTCTCTGTCAACAGCTCTGCTATCTCTCCCTGCTTTAATGTCAAGTGATCGGTTGATTCCAATACGCGCCGCATAGCGTTCCCGTATGCCTGCTTGTCCGCCTGAGCCCGAAGAGAATGGACGGCAGGTCCTTTGGAACGATTTAACATCTTTGACTGCAGATACGTCTGATCGATAATTTTCCCCATCTCTCCGCCCAGGGCGTCTACTTCCCGTACCAGATGCCCTTTAGAACTTCCTCCGATGTTTGGATTGCAGGGCATTAGAGCTACACTGTCCATACTGACTGTAAAGAGCAAAGTTTCTTTTCCCAGTCTGGCGGCAGCCAGGGCAGCTTCACATCCGGCATGACCGGCTCCCACTACGACTACATCATATGTCTCATAAATATACGCCATCTTTTTTCACCTTACTTTCCCATACAAAAATCACGGAAAATTCTCTCCGCCAAATCTTCAGAAATTGTATCGCCCGTTATCTCTCCTAAGCTTTCATAAGCTGCCATCATATCAATAGTCAAAAAATCCTCCGACATTCCCGCTTCCATACTTTCCTTTACCTGGCACAAACTAGCCAATGCTTCCCGCAGCGCCGCCTTTTGCCTGGCGTTGGTAATATAAAGCTCCTCATTAAGACGCAAGCCTCCTTCAAAAAACAATTCCTGCAACTTTCGTTCCAACTCCTCTAACCCAATTTCCTGCTTTGCCGAAATCTCACAAACAGGCAGTCCGGTTTTTTCCTCCATCTGCTTCTTTGTTAATACAGCGGGAAGATCTGTCTTATTCAACAATAACATTACCTGCTTTTCCTTTACCATAGCAAGAATTTCCTCATCATTTTCATCTAACGGTCGAGAAGCGTCTGCAAGATAAAGGATCAAATCTGCCGTCTCTGCCTTTTCTTTCGCCCGGTCAACCCCTATCCGCTCAATTTGATCCTCTGTTTCCCGAATCCCCGCTGTATCGACTACATTGAGCTGGATACCGCCTAAGAGGATCATTTGTTCGAGTGTATCTCTGGTCGTTCCTTCTACATCTGTGACAATCGCCAGTTCCTCTCCGGCAAGCCAGTTTAAAAATGATGACTTTCCAGCATTGGGTTTTCCTAAAATAACCGTTTGAATTCCCTCCCGCATCAGCCGTCCGGTTTCTGTGTTTTTCAACAAATGCTTCAGTTGTTTGATCAGGTTATCCACATGGGATCGAATTTCCTCCACACGATCTTCCACCTGGATATGCTCCGGATCATCTAAAGCCGCTTCAATAAAAGCCATATCCTGCAACAAGCAGTCACGCAAGCCCTTTAACTCCTCGCGGACATTTCCTCGAAGCTGCCGTACAGAAGCCTCTAATGCAGCATCATTTTGTGAGCTAATCAAATCCATCACAGCTTCTGCCTGCGACAGATCAATCCTTCCATTTAAAAAGGCACGCTTTGTAAACTCTCCTGGTTCTGCTGGTCTGGCTCCCTGCTCCAATACCAAATCCAAAATCCGCCTGGTAACACGGACACCGCCATGACAATTTATCTCTACTACATCCTCTCTTGTATAACTATGAGGCGCCTTCATTACAGAAACCATTACTTCGTCCACCGGTTTATCTTTTTCCCAAATGATTCCATAATGAATGGTATGACTCTTAACCTCGGACAAACGAACTTTCTTCTTAGATACAAACAGATGTTCTACTATTGAGATTGCATCTTCTCCGCTTATCCGAATAATACTGATTCCACTTTGGCTGACTGCCGTTGCTATTGCTGCAATCGTATCTGTTTTCACTGCTCTATCTCCTTCAATTCTTTCCTATCATATAAATAAGAATCCTACCCAGAGGGCTTTTTCCTATCATACAAAAAAACTGCGGCAGATATACGCTCCATCTGCCGCAGCCCCAGATAACTATTGATTATCTTCTGCCTGTATTCCTACTTCGTTGTTTTCCTGACCGCTGTTTTCTGCCGCTCCAGCAAAATTGCTTCTATGTCCATACTCGGATTTATAATCCCGACGATAATCCTGCCGGTTGTAATCCTTTCGATAAGGCTTTTTATGATAGCTGCCACGACTATTGTTCCGGAATCCGCGGCTTTCTCTGCCGTCTCTTTCCCGACTATCATATTCCCGATAGCTCTTTTTTAAGGTAACGACAATTTTACGAAACGGCTCGTCTCCTTCACTGTGAGTATCGACATATTTATCTCCCTGCAGGGCGGAATGAATGATTCTGCGCTCAAAGGAGTTCATTGGCTCTAATGTTACTGGTCTTCTTGTTCTCTTTACCTTAGAAGCAATATTCCGCGCCAGATTCTCCAAAGTCTCTTTTCTTCTCTGGCGATAATTTTCTGTATCGACTTTTACCTTTAAATAAGCTTCGCTTTCTTTGTTAACAACCAGGCTTGTCAGATACTGCAAGGAATCTAACGTCTGCCCACGCTTCCCAATCAGAATCCCCATCTCTTCGCCTTTGATCTCAATATCCAACTCGGATTCTTCTTCATTATAGGTAATTTCAAAAGTCGCATCCATATTCATGGCATGAAACAAATCTCTTAAAAAGACTTCGGCAGCTCCTTCTATTGTCTTTTTTAAACGGACTCTTATTTTAGCAGGCTTGGCAAACATGCCTAACAGCCCTTTTGTTTCCTTCTCCAATATTTCATATTCCAGTTGGTCGCTGGTTGTCTGCATAGCAATCAGGGCATTGGTCAGTGCATCATCTACTGTCTTTCCAGAATACTCTACCCAATCATTCATCTTTCTTATCCCCCTTACTTTCGCGGTTTTTCAGGATATTGGCATTTGCCGCAATACTGCCTGCACTATAAGACACCTCGCTTCTCTTGTAGCCAGCCGCTTTAAATTCCTTCTTCTCCACCGGCTTTTCTTCCTGCTTTTTCTCCACTTCTTTCTCGTGGGCAGCACGAAGCGCAGCTTTTTCCATTTCTCTTTTTGCAGCTGAGATATCCTCTCCGCGTTTTTCCCTCTTTTTGAGCGCTTTTAACTGATTTTGCTTAATCAGCTCATCTACATCTACCTTATCAAAATGCCGATTTACAAAAAACTGCTGCACAATTGCAAATACACTGCCGGCAATCCAATACAAACCTACACCAATCGGCAGCATCAAACAGAACACACCAGACGTAATCGGCATAAATGTATTCATACTTTTTGTCATATTAGCAGCCTGGTTATTTTGGTTCATCTGAGGCTGGCTTGCAGAAAGCTGCTTGCCCTGATACCACTGCAGAGCTGCAGCCAATATCGGAACTGCAATGGATAAAGAGGTCAGGCTTGGAACCTCTGTAATATTTAAAATTCCAAAAATATCATTAATGTGCATAATTTTGGTGGAATTTTCCTGAATTACATTGATAATAGTCGGAAATGCGGTTCCTAATTCTGTCCATTTATCCGGGCTGAAAGTAGCCAATACGTCTATAATTGCTTCTACGGTAGGGACTCCCGCTTCGTCCAGTTTTAACGCATTTGTATTTGACAGTATTCCACTCAATGTCTCTACATAACCATCTACTCCCTGGATGGCTTTCGCAATCTCCTCATAAATCTCAAAAATAGCCGGAATATACGCCGGAATATTATAAATAATACGATACAACGCAATCATAATCGGAAACGTAATCAATAACGGCAGACACCCGGACAAAGGATTTGCGCCATATTTCTCATAAACGGCAGAAGTCTCCGCCTGCATTTTCCGCTGAGAAGCTTCATCCTTTTTTCCCTTGTACTTCTCCTGAATCTTCATCAGCTCCGGATTCATACGGGAAGAAAGCTTCGTAGCCTTCTGCTGCTTTAGATTTAAAGGAATCATCAACGCCCTTACTAAAAAAGTAAATAAAATAATACATAAAGCGGCGCTCTCAATTCCTACCGAGGCAAACATATTGTAAAGCCCGCTGATTACATAGCTCAATACTCTGGCAATCGGTCCTACGATTGCACCGTTATACTGCGTTAAAACTATCAAAACCGATATCCTCCTTCAATTCAAGGTACTGGATCATAACCACCCTTTGCAAAAGGATGGCAACGCAGTATCCGTTTTACTGCCAAATAAGATCCTTTCAAAAGCCCATATTTTTCTAATGCCTGAATGGCATACAAAGAACAGGTCGGATAATAAATACAAGTAGGCCGCCCTTTTAACGGTGAAATATATTTTCTATAAATACGTATCAAACATATTAAAAAACGCTTGATTCCCACGATATCATCTCTTATTTCCTAATATAAATAATACTCTTACATAAAATCAGGCTGATACGGCAGCTTCACTTCTCATACACGACTCTTTCACAAGCTATTCTACTAATATCCTGTGAAGCCTGCACAAATGCAGAAATGCACTGGCTATCTCCTGGTAGCTCCGCCCTTTTGCATTTACCCGAGCCACCACTACCATATCATATCCCCTGCCGATCTTGTCCTCCTGCAGCCTGTAGCTTTCCCTTATCAACCTGACCGTTCTGTGGCGTACCACACTGTTTCCTACTTTTTTACTGACAGAAATCCCTACTCGATTTCCTTCTGTTCCGTTTTCAAGCAAATACATAACCAAATATTTGTTTGCATAGGACTTTCCCTCCCGGTACACCTTCCGGAAGGACGCCGAATCCTTCATCGAATTCCTTAACATAATATGCTTCCTTTTCCCTGCCTGTCCAAGCAAAACGAAAAAGAGAAGAAAAGGTCACAATACTGCGACCTATGCGGATAACCTATGTCTTCCCTTTGCTCTTCTCCTTGCTAATACCTTTCTTCCATTGGAAGTCTGCATCCTTTTCCGGAAGCCATGTACTCTGGCATGAGATCTCTTTTTTGGCTGAAATGTCATTTTCATCTAAATACACCTCCTTACATCGCTGTACAACACAAGTACAGTTTACAGTATCAGCCCTATTATATTAGCTTCCCTTCGTTTCGTCAAGCTTTTTTTGCCGCTTTTGCATTTTTCATCGGCAGTATTTTCGGGCTTTACACCGTCTTTTCCACACTTATCCTCAAATTATCCACATTTTGTTGATAACTTGTGGATAATTTGTTGAATGGAGGTTGAATTGCTCTGTTTATGCGTATTTCCGTCATGTGTATAACTTGTCTATCTGCTAAAAACCAATTAGATATCCACCAATTCCCCATCTCTTTCATTTTATCTTATCCACTTGTAAATTTTCATTGAATTTTTTACAATTTTGTTATAAGATAGTTTATACGAAGGATTCTAATTCAGACAGTTCTTACCTATTTTATAACACTTCACATATTATCACATTACAATATTAGTATTATCGTGATAGAATGACGGCATAGTCGTATGCCACATCGTATTCATCAATTAGGCTGTTCCTGTTACCAAGATCGGTTTCTGCAGACAGCTTACCAGTACACATTACGTAGAAGGAGTTTTTTATGAAAACGACAGTAAAAAGCAAATGGGATCAAATCATGGAGGTGCTAAAAAGCGATTTTGGCCTTACCAAAGTTTCCTTTGACACCTGGCTCTCCCCGTTAAAGGTTTACGAAGAAACGGACAACAAAGTAACGCTCCTGATTGATGATATTGAAATTGTTTCCTACAACAGCAGTTTTATCAAAAACAAGTATGGCATTTTCATTAAACAGGCGATTGAAGAGGTGACAGGGAAAAGCTATGAACTAGCTTTTATCACGCCAAACGATATGAAAGAGTTCGATCAGCAGTCTCAAGCCAAAAAAGAAAAGGAGACCAGACATTCCGAGCAGGCGAACTTAAATCCCCGCTACACCTTTGATACTTTTGTGGTCGGCTCCAATAACAAGCTGGCGCACAGATCGGAAGAG
>CAJUFW010000011.1:14448-20408 GCA_910585655.1 uncultured Lachnospiraceae bacterium | reverse complement strand
AAGCCGCTTCTCTGGCTGTTGCAGAATCGCCTGCAGAAGCATATAACCCTCTGTTTATTTATGGAGGAGTAGGACTGGGAAAGACGCACTTGATGCACTCTATCGCCCATTTTATTCTCGATCAGACGCCAGAGTCAAAGGTGCTTTATGTTACCAGTGAGAATTTTACCAACGAACTGATTACTTCCATCCGGGAAGGAAACGACAGTACTACCGAATTCCGCCGGAAGTACCGGAACATCGATGTGTTGCTGATTGACGATATCCAGTTTATTATAGGAAAGGAAAGCACGCAGGAAGAGTTCTTTCATACTTTTAACACGCTGCATGAATCCAAAAAACAGATCATTATTTCCTCGGATAAACCGCCTAAGGAATTTACCACGTTAGAGGAACGTCTCCGTTCGCGGTTTGAATGGGGCTTGTCCGTAGATATTCAGCAGCCGGACTATGAAACACGAATGGCGATCTTAAAAAAGAAAGAAGAGCTAGAGGGGCTTTCGATTGCAGATGAAGTAATGGAGTACATCGCTTCCAATATCAAATCCAACATCCGGGAACTAGAAGGAGCGCTGACCAAAATCGTCGCTCTTTCTAAGCTTGAAAAACGGGAGGTCAACGTAGCCTTAGCAGAAGAAGCGCTGCAATATCTGATCTCTCCTGACAATAAAAAAGAAATTACCGCGGATTCGATCATTCAGGTGGTCGCCGACCAATATAACCTCAATCCAAGCGATATCATCTCTACGAAAAAGAGTAAAAACATCGCTTATCCACGACAGATTACCATGTATTTGTGCCGTTCGCTTCTCACCATTTCTTTAAGCGATATCGGCAAAGCATTAGGCGGCAGGGATCATACGACCGTCATTCATGGAATTGAGAAGATTACTAAGGATTTAGAAGTAGAAAAACGACAGAACCGTTCTGAACTTGCTAACCGTTTGGATATCATAAAAAAGAAGCTTAATCCATAGCCTTAGGGCAACTTCTTAGGCTCTTTTCACAAGCTTCTTAGGTTATTCACATATTCCTGTGTATAACCGGTGTAAATAGTGTGTAACTACTGTGAACAGGGTGAGGACAAGTGTATGAGAGCCTTCTTTTTGATTCTTAAGGCTCCCTGTGTTATCCAGTCTTTGTTCACAGAGTTATTCTAAAGGGAAACCGTGATGTTTTCTGCCTTCAGATCGGTTATGAACAAATTCACACGCCCTACTACTACTGCTAATATTCTTTTATTTATTTATAGATAGAAAAACGCGCCGAAAGGAGTTATACACAATCATGAAAATCATATGTTCCAAAGCAAATCTTTTAACGAGTGTAAATATTGCATTAAAAGCTGTCTCTGCCAAAACGACTATGCCGATTCTCGAATGTTTGATCCTTCAGGCAAAACATGAACAGATTAAGATGATTTCTAATGATATGGAATTAGGCATTGAAACGGTGGTGCAAGGAGAGATTCAAGAAGAAGGAACGGTTGCCATAAGTGCTAAAGTCTTTTCAGAGATTATCCGAAAACTACCAGATAATGATGTAACGATTGAAACAGATGATTCTCATAAAGCTACGATTACCTGTGAAAAGTCTGTTTTTGATATTATGGGAAAATCAGGAGAGGAATTTCCGGTACTGCCGATGATTGAACGGGATCGTTTTATCGTTCTGTCTCAATTTACCTTAAAAGAAATTATTCGCCAGACGGTTTTTTCGATTTCGGACAATGAAAACGCCAAGATTATGACAGGAGAGCTTTTTGAAATCCAAGGGGATCAAATGAGAGTGGTCGCTTTAGACGGGCATCGTATTTCCATTCGCCGTATTCAGTTAAAGGATCAATACGATCCGCTTAAAGTAATCGTGCCAGGAAAAACTTTAAATGAAGTAAGTAAAATTCTTTCCGGCGAGGTAGACGATGAAGTAAAGCTATTTTTCACCGACAAACACATTATGTTTGAATTTCATGATACGCTCGTTCTCTCTCGTTTGATTGAAGGGGAGTATTATAAAATCGATCAGATGCTTTCCGGAGATTATGAAACCAGAGTAACGATTAATAAACGAGAATTTTTAAGTTGTATTGACAGAGCGACACTTTTGATTAAAGAGTCCGAGAAAAGACCGGTTATCATTCAGATTACAGATGGAAGCATGGAGCTTCGGATCAATTCCTCTATTGGCTCTATGAATGAAGATATCACAATCCAAAAAGAAGGGAAAGATATTTTGATTGGTTTTAACCCTCGTTTCCTGATGGATGCCTTGCGGGTAATCGACGAAGAAGATATTGAAATTTACCTGTTTAATCCAAAAGCTCCTTGTTTTATCAAAGATAAGGAAGAATCCTACATTTATTTGATCCTTCCGGTAAATTTTAATGCAGCTACCAGCTAAAGAAGAGCTGGTGAAGAAGAACTGTCGCTGTATAGATACCAAATAAGAAAGGAAGTCGCCAAGTGATGAAAGAGCTAAAAATCAGAGATGAATTTATAAAACTGGGGCAGGCGCTGAAACTGGCAGGGCTTGTGGGTTCCGGCGTCGATGCAAAGTTTATCATCCAGGACGGAAAGGTTCTGGTCAACGGAAGCGTAGAGACACAAAGAGGAAAAAAGTTGGTCGATGGCGATATTGTCGAGTATGCAGGTGCTTCCTTTCAGATAGCTGCCAAATAAGAAGAACTGTCTACTTGTTATAAGGAGTAAGATCGCGTATGATAATCAAATCTCTGGCGCTGCGTAATTTCCGAAATTACGAAACCCTGACGATTTCCTTTTCTCCAAAATTAAATATCCTGTTTGGGGACAATGCCCAGGGAAAAACAAATGTATTGGAAGCTGTCTATGTATGCGGAACAACAAAGTCCCACAAAGGCAGCAAAGATCGGGAACTGATTCGATTGGGAGAAGAGGAAGCCCATATTCGTATGCTGGTAGAAAAGGAAGGATTGGAGCATAAAGTCGATATGCATCTGAAAAAAAACAAAGCAAAAGGCGTAGCTATCGACGGCGTCCCAATTCACCGCTCCGGCGACTTGTTTGGTTTGATCCATATCGTATTTTTCTCACCGGAGGACTTAAACATGATCAAAGAGGGACCGGGAGAGAGGCGGCGGTTTCTTGATATGGAACTTTCTCAGATAGATCGGGTGTACCTGCATCATCTGGGAAAATATAATAAAGTATTGCTTCAGCGAAATAATTTACTGCGCCAGCTTGGTTATGAAAAGGGATTATTGGATACACTTTCCATATGGGACGAACAGCTTGTAAGAAACGGCAGCTATTTGATTGAGGAGCGAAGCCGTTTTATAAAGGATTTAAACACCATGATTGCGCCGATACATAAGAAACTGACGGACGGAAGGGAAGAAATACAGTTGGTGTACGAGCCGAATGTCGAGAGTGAACAATTTTTGGAACGTCTGACCCGCTTTCGAGAGCGGGATATCTACCAGAAGGCGACGCTGACCGGTCCGCAGCGGGACGACATCAGTTTTTTGGTCAATGACTGCGATATCCGCCGTTTCGGCTCCCAAGGACAGCAAAGAACCGCGGCGCTTTCCCTAAAATTAGCAGAAATTGAGCTGGTGAAAAAAATCAGTCGGGAAAATCCGGTTCTGCTTTTAGACGACGTTTTATCAGAACTTGACCGTAACCGTCAGAATTGTCTGATGGAAAGCATAGACGGTATCCAGACCCTACTGACCTGCACCGGACTGGAAGAGATGATACAGAGAAAAAAAGACATTTATCAGATATTTGAAGTAAAAAATGGAACCATTTCAGAGGGATAGGAATGTTGCGGAACTAAGTCGAACTTTGTTCGACTCAAAACAGCAACATTCTGCACAGGGCATGACAGGATGTAGGGACGTGTTTCTTTACGGCACTATATCCTGTCGGGAGATTATGTCTTGTGCAGAATGTTGCGGAACTTAAATAAGGAGGAAATTATGGCAAACGAGATAACAATGGATCTAGAAGAATATACAGCGGATCAAATCCAGATTTTAGAGGGCTTGGAAGCGGTTCGGAAAAGACCAGGAATGTATATCGGCAGTACCTCTTCCAAAGGACTGCATCATCTGGTCTATGAAATTGTCGATAATGCGGTAGACGAAGCGTTGGCTGGCGTCTGCGATACCATTGATGTCAGCATCAATCCGGACAATTCTATTACGGTCATTGACAACGGTCGTGGAATTCCGGTTGGGATCAATCAGAAAGCCGGAATTCCGGCAGTAGAAGTTGTTTTTACAATCCTGCATGCAGGAGGCAAATTTGGCGGCGGGGGATACAAGGTGTCCGGCGGGCTGCACGGCGTAGGCGCTTCTGTCGTCAATGCGCTTTCGGAGTGGCTGGAAGTCGTCATTGATATTGACGGAAAAAGATATAAACAGCGCTATGAGCGGGGTCATGTGATGTATCCGCTAAAAGAGATCGGAGAGTCTGATCGGCATGGAACCACGGTTACGTTCTTGCCGGATCGGGAGATTTTTGAGGAAACAGTTTATGAATATGATGTGTTAAAGCAGCGTCTTCGTGAAATGGCGTTTTTGACAAAGGGTTTAAAAATTATCTTAAACGACAGACGGGAAGAGGAAGTTGTGACAAAGGAATTCCATTATGAGGGAGGGATCAAGGAATATATCTCCTATCTCAACCACAATAAGGAAGCTCTTTATGACAGCATCATCTATTGCGAGGGCATGAAAGAAGAAGTTTATGTAGAAGTAGCGATGCAGCATAACGACGGTTATACGGAAAGCTGCTACAGCTTTGTCAACAATATTACGACGCCAGAGGGCGGTACGCATTTGACAGGGTTTAAAAACGCTCTTACGAAAACCTTTAATGATTATGCAAGGAGCCAAAAGCTCTTAAAGGAAAACGAACCGGCGCTAAGCGGCGAGGATATCCGGGAGGGATTGACGGCGATCATCAGCATCAAAATTCCGGAACCGCAGTTTGAAGGTCAGACCAAGCAAAAGCTGGGAAACAGTGAAGCCAGAGGAGCCGTAGACAATATCGTCAGCGAACAGCTAACTTATTTTCTGGAGCAGAATCCGACGGTGGCAAAGATAATTTGTGAAAAAGCTGTTTTGGCGCAGAGAGCCAGGGACGCTGCCAGAAAAGCCAGAGATTTGACCAGAAGAAAGACGGCACTTGAGGGAATGAGCCTGCCGGGGAAACTGGCAGATTGCTCTGATAAAAACCCGGAGAATTGTGAGATTTATATTGTAGAGGGAGATTCGGCAGGAGGTTCTGCTAAGACTGCCAGAGATCGGGCAACACAGGCGATTTTGCCTTTGCGCGGCAAGATTTTAAACGTTGAAAAGTCCCGGTTGGATAAAATTTTAGTCAATAACGAAATCAAAGCGATGATTACTGCCTTTGGCACCGGGATTTCTGAGGATTTTGATATCAACAGGCTTCGCTATCATAAGATAATTATTATGACGGACGCCGATGTGGACGGAGCGCATATTGCCACGCTGATGCTGACCTTTTTGTACCGCTTTATGCCGGAGTTAATCAAAAAGGGATATGTCTATTTAGCGCAGCCACCGCTCTATAAAATCGAGAAAAACAAATCCGTCTGGTATGCTTATAACGACGAGGAGCTTGAGCGGATTTTATTGGAGATTGGACGGGATAACAACAACAAAATCCAGCGTTATAAGGGATTAGGTGAAATGGATGCCGATCAGCTCTGGGAAACGACGATGGATCCGGAGAAACGGGTGCTGTTAAAAGTGGTATTTGATGAGGAAAAAGCATCGGAAATTGACTTAACCTTTAATACGCTGATGGGAGATCAGGTAGAACCACGCCGGGAATTTATCGAAGCGAATGCAAAATTTGTGAAAAATCTGGATATTTAAAAAAAGGGAGGGGCGTAACCAATGGATATGAATAGATCGGAAGAGCGTCGTGTAGGGAAAGAGTGTGTCA
>CAJUFW010000011.1:0-14438 GCA_910585655.1 uncultured Lachnospiraceae bacterium | reverse complement strand
AAAATAGAAGAGGTCGATTTGAAGGAAACCATGGAAAATTCCTATATCGACTATGCGATGTCCGTTATCGCAGCCAGAGCCCTTCCGGATGTAAGGGACGGTCTAAAGCCGGTACAAAGAAGAATTTTATACGCGATGGTAGAGCTGAACAACGGACCGGATAAGCCACACCGGAAATGCGCTCGTATCGTCGGAGATACGATGGGTAAATACCATCCGCATGGCGACAGTTCTATTTACGGGGCGCTCGTCAATTTGGCACAGGAATGGAATACCCGCTATCCGTTGGTAGACGGGCATGGCAACTTCGGCTCGGTAGACGGTGACGGCGCGGCAGCCATGCGTTATACGGAGGCGAGATTAAGTAAAATATCGGTAGAAATGTTAGCGGATATCAATAAAAATACCGTTGATTTTTCTCCGAACTTCGATGAAACCGAAAAGGAACCAGATGTACTTCCAGCTAGGTTCCCAAATCTTTTAATCAACGGAACATCCGGTATTGCCGTAGGTATGGCAACTAACATTCCTCCTCACAATTTGCGTGAGGTTATTAACGGTGTAGTAAAAATCATTGATAATCGGGTGGAAGAAGATCGGGATACGGCAATCGAAGAGCTGATGGAAGTCATCAAAGGACCGGATTTCCCAACCGGCGCTACGATCCTTGGAACCTCAGGGATCAATCAGGCATACCGTACTGGTCGGGGCAAGATCCGGGTACGCGCCGTGACCAATATTGAGACAATGCCGAACGGTAAAAGTCGTATTTTAGTGACGGAGCTTCCATATATGGTCAATAAAGCCCGTCTGATCGAAAAGATCGCGGAGCTGGTAAGGGATAAAAAGGTGGATGGCATTACCGAACTGCGGGATGAGTCAAGCCGGGGCGGGATGCGGATCTGTATTGAACTGCGTCGCGACGTCAATGCCAATATCGTGTTGAATCAGCTCTACAAACATACGCAGCTTCAGGATACGTTTGGCGTGATTATGCTGGCTTTGGTCAACAATGAGCCGAAAGTCTTAAATTTGAGCCAGATGTTGGAATATTACTTAAAGCACCAGGAAGAAGTCGTTACCCGCAGAACTCAGTACGATCTGAACCGAGCCGAGGAACGGGCGCATATTTTAGAGGGATTATTAAAGGCGCTTGACAATATCGACGAGGTAATCCATATCGTTCGTTCTTCTAAAAACGGTGGTGAGGCAAAAAGCCGCTTAATGGAACGCTTTGAACTGACCGATCCGCAGGCGCAGGCGATCATTGATATGCGTCTGCGTGCTTTGACCGGTTTGGAACGCGAGCGCTTAGAACAGGAATATGCCGAGCTAGAGGAAAAAATCGCAGAGTTTAAGGAGATTTTAGCCAATCCGAAAAAGCTGTTAGGCGTGATAAAAGAAGAAATTACTGTGATTCGGGATAAATATGGTGACGACAGGCGTACCGCCATCGGTTTTGCCGAGGATGAAATCACAATGGAAGATTTGATCCCAGATGAAAATACTATCATTACAATGACCAACCTGGGTTATATCAAGAGAATGACGGTTGATAATTTCCGCAGCCAGAACCGGGGCGGTAAAGGAATCAAGGGAATGCAGACGATTGAAGAGGATTTTATCAGAGAATTGCTGATGACTACGACCCATCATTATATCCTCTTTTTCACCAATAAGGGCAGAGTCTACCGTCTCAAAGCGTATGAGATCCCGGAAGCCGGAAGAACGGCAAGGGGAACCGCGATTGTCAATCTGCTCCAACTGATGCCGGGAGAACGGATTTCTGCTGTCATTACCTTAAAGGAATACGGAGAAGAGCATTATCTTTTTATGGCTACCAGAAAGGGTATCGTTAAAAAGACAAATATCAAAGAATATGAGAATATCCGCAAAACCGGGCTGCAGGCGATTACGCTGCGTGAAGATGACGAGCTGATTGAAGTAAAGGTGACAGATAAGCAGAAAGATATTTTAATGGTCAGCCGGGAGGGAATGTGTATCCGCTTCCAGGAGGAAGATGTCCGACCGACCGGACGGAATTCGATGGGCGTTATTGGAATGACCTTATCCGAGAGCGACGAAGTAGTGGCGATGCAGCTTCATACGCAGGGAAAATATTTGCTGCTCGTTTCAGAAAACGGATTGGGCAAACGGACAAATATCGAAGAGTTTACCGCGCAGCACCGGGGCGGCAAAGGTGTAAAATGCTATAAAATCATGGGCAAAACCGGAAGCGTGGTCGGTGCCAAGGCGTTAGACGAAGAAAACGAAATCATGCTGATTACTACCGAAGGAATTGTTATCCGGCTAAGAGTGAGTGATATTTCTGTTCTGGGACGGATTACCTCCGGGGTCAAGCTGATGAACATTGATTCGGAAAGTGAGACAAGGATTGCCAGCATCGCCAGAGTACGTCAGGACGAGACCGAAGCTGCAGAAGAATTAACGGAGGAACTGACGGAAGAGTTGCCAGAAGAAAAATACGTAGATAACGGTATAGAAAGAATGCTGGAAGCGGCAAAGGAAGAAGAAACAGAGGAAAACTATGAGAACGATTAAAACAGCAGAAATCACAAAGCATATCCGGGAAATGTGTATGGAAGCAAACTATACCCTTTCTCCGGATATGAAGCGGCGTCTAAAAGAGGCGAGAGAGCAGGAAACAGGCAGTATTGGTCTCCAGATCCTGGATCAGCTTTCCGAAAATATGAAAATCGCCGAAACAGAGAGAATCGCTATCTGTCAGGATACCGGAATGGCAGTCGTTTTTATCGAGCTTGGACAGGATGTCCATATTGAGGGAGGCAGTTTAGCCGAGGCGATTGAAGAGGGAATTCGTCAGGGCTACCAGGATGGGTTTTTACGGAAATCTGTGGTAAGAGATCCCATCCTACGGGAAAATACAGGAGACAATACGCCGGGAATTCTTCACTATGATATCGTGCCGGGCGATAAGCTAAAGCTTACTTTGGCGCCAAAGGGGTTTGGCAGTGAAAACATGAGCAGGATTTCCATGCTCAAACCTGCCGACGGAATTGAGGGGGTAAAACAGGCAGTAATCGAAGCGGTTTCTCTGGCTGGACCAAATGCCTGCCCGCCGATGGTAGTAGGAGTAGGGATTGGAGGCACTTTTGAAAAGTGTGCTTTTCTGGCGAAAAAAGCTCTGACCCGTGATACAGACAAACCGTCAGAAATTCCTTATGTTGCAGAATTAGAAACAGAGCTATTAGAAACGATCAACCATTTAGGAATCGGTCCCGGCGGATTAGGTGGTAACACAACGGCTCTTGCCGTCAATATCGAAACCTATCCGACGCATATCGCCGGGCTTCCGGTAGCAGTCAATATTTGCTGCCACGTCAATCGTCATGTGACAAGAGTTTTATAGTGTTTAGCAGAAAACGAGGAAAGGAGGAAGAACGTGGAGAAATATATTACGTTGCCATTAACAGAGGAAAAAGTTCGTGATTTGCAGGCGGGTGATTACGTTTATTTGACCGGAGTTATTTACACGGCAAGAGACGCTGCTCATAAAAGAATGACGGAGGCGTATCAAAAGGGCGAAGGGTTTCCGATTGATTTGACAGATCAGACGGTTTATTATCTGGGTCCGACTCCGGCAAGAGAGGGACAGGTAATCGGTTCTGCCGGACCGACCACAAGCAGCCGTATGGACAAGTATACGCCGCTTTTGTTAAAGAATGGTCTGCGGGGAATGATTGGCAAAGGAAAACGCAGTCAGGAAGTGATAGATACGATGGCGGAAGAAGGCGCTGTTTATTTTGCCGCGGTAGGCGGGGCAGGCGCTCTTTTGTCAAAATGTATCAAGAAAGCCGAAGTGGTGGCGTATGAAGATTTGGGAACGGAAGCCATCCGTCGTCTGGAGGTAGAACATCTGCCGGTGATTACCGTGATTGACTGCCAAAAGAATAATCTGTATGAAACAGCAGTAGAGGAGTTTCAAAAAGGGCAAAAAAATTGATTCCAGGGTTACTAATATTACGACAAGGAGGAGGATTGACATGTTACAATCAAACAAAGAATTAGTCTATCACGATTCGGAACCGGTAGTTGATTTTCTTGGAGCGGGTGTCAGCAAGGAGTCGCAAGGGCTGCATACTCATGATTTTTGTGAGCTGCATTATTGCTTGTCCGGCAGCGGTTATTTTGAAGTAGCGAATCAGATATATCCTCTGAAAATGGGAGATCTGCTTTTATGCAATTCCAATGAAGTACATGGTTATGCCGGAAGCGAAGAGCATAACCTGGAATTGTTTTATGTAGCCTTCCATAACCTTTATTTCTGGAAGAAAGAGACAGATTTTTCCAATCGGGGGGGGGTAGAAAGGATCGTACATACTGCGCTTGATACGCGAAAAAAATTAAACGTCTGCTATATGGAAATGTTAGAAGAGTATGAGAGACAGATGCCAGGCAGCACGGATTTGATCAGACTTAATTTAATTCGTATGATGATTCTGATGATGCGGGAAACATTTCAAACAATAATAACGGATACCAGTCCGTCTGTCAGTCCTTTAAAAACCCAACGAACCAAACTAATAGAGGATATTTTATCCTATCTGAACCAAAATTATGCTTCCAGGATTTCTTTGGAGCAGATTGCAAAAAACGTTTTTATGAGTCCTTCTTATATTTGTAAGATTTTCAAGCAGGAAATGGGAGAGTCTCCGATTAACTATTTGATCCGGATTCGGATGGAAAAAGCCCGTAATTTACTGCTTCAAGAAGAAGGCTACAGTGTAAAAGAGATCGCCTGTCTGGTAGGATATGAGGATATTTACCAATTCAGCAAGCTATTTAAAAAATATTATGGGGTGGCGCCAAGTTATTTTCGTATTCAGGGATAAAGATTTGTCGGATTTATGACTGTTCTTGTGATATCTTACCCGTTCTTAGGATCTGTCTTGCAATTCCGTTCCTTCCTCCTTATACTAGGGATAGCTTCAAAAAAATAATGGTATTGGGAGGTAAGGAGATGGAAAAACTAAAAAATTTCCAGGTTGCCGCATATGTATATGCGTATACGCTCGATCGTCTAAGTGATGAGGAAATCCGCAGGGGATTGGATTATTTTCTCCAATATATTGATTTAAGAAAGGTATATCTGGAAAATCACAGGGCGAACACAGATATCAGTAAGGAAAAGATGAGGCATTACAAGGAGCTGTTTGCAGAATATGGTCTTGAGGTGTCAAGTGGTATTACGTCTACAGTCTTGGTAAACGGTATCCGGAAACCAGCTATTTATGACACATTTTGCTATAGCGATCCTGCCCACAGAGAAAAGTATCTGAACATAGTAAAGGATTTGGCAGAAGTATTTGATGAAATTATTTTGGACGACTTTTTCTTTACAAGCTGCCGTTGCGAATTATGTATTGAAAAGAAAGGAAAACGTAGCTGGAAGGATTACCGTCTGGATCTGATGGAGGAGTTTTCCAAAGAAATCGTCGATTTGGCGCATCAAATCAATCCAAACTGCAACTTTATTATCAAATATCCGAACTGGTATGAAGCTTATCAGGAATGTGGCTATAATCCAGGAAAGCAAAAGGATATTTTTGATATGGTATATACTGGTACGGAAACACGCAGTCCGCTCTATAGTACGCAGCACCTGCAGCGTTATATGAGCTATTCTCTGATGCGTTGGATGGAAAACGCAGCGCCGGGACGGAATGGAGGAGGCTGGATTGACCAGGGAGGTTCTGCCGGGAATTTAAGCGTCTGGCTGGAACAGGCTAATTTGACCGTGCTTTCCGGTGCAAGGGAATTGATGTTGTTTAATTTTGAAGTGCTGATTGACTCGCCTGCGCTTCCGCCGCTTGGACAGGAGCTGTATCGCTTCGACCGTTTTATGGATCAGGTTGGAAAACCGGTTGGTGTAAGCATGTATGAGCCGTTTGACGGAGAAGGCGAAGATCAGGCAGTCAATTATCTTGGGATGGCAGGGATTCCGTTTGAAATGACGCCGGTTTTTGAAGAATCTGCACCTGCTGTTTTCTTACAGAAAAGCGCTGCCAGCGATCCGGATATTTTCCCGAAGCTGGAACAATATGTGAGAAAAGGAGGGCATGCGATTGTGACGGCAGGCTTTTTCGAGGCTGTGTACGACCAGGGAATCCGGGAGATGACCAGCGTACGTCTGACGGGACGTCATGTGACAGGTCAGGAATATATGATCGATCATTACAACAATTTGGATATGCGTTTTTGTAAGGGAACAGAGCCGATTGGAATTCCTGCCCTGGATTACCGAACCAACGCCACCTGGTGCGACGTTCTTTTGCTTGACGGAGAGTGCAATTTCCCGATACTCAGCGAAGATTACTATGGAAAAGGATGCCTTTATATCCTCAATCTGCCGGGCAATCCGGCTCATATGTACCGTTTTCCGGCAGAAGTGTGGCGTATGATTGGAAAAGAGCTGACATATGGGCTGCCGGTTCAGATGGCAAATGAGGCAAAATATAACCTTTTCCTTTATGACAACGAAAAGCTGTGTATTTCCAGCTATCGTCCATATTATGAAAGTGCGGAATTGATCGTAAAGGGAGACGAATACGAAGCGGTGCGGGATATAGAAAGCGGTATGCTTTATACACCGCATAGTACAAGAAAGGGTCCTGGTCGCAGAGGAGACAGCGCTACTACGCAGGAGGAACCGGTAGAACGGGTATATCGTATTCCGATGGCTCCTGGCGGATTCCGCTTCCTGGAGCTGATCAGACGAAGCTAAAATAAAACAGGCTGGAAACCAGAAATGGTATTCCGGTCTGTTTTCAAATAGGACAATATCCTACAAATCCAGGACAAGATACTGCATTGTTGAAAAAGAAGGTTTTGTTATACTGAAAGGGCAAGGCAACCTAGGAGAAGGAGGTGACAGGATGAGATTTGACATCGTAGGAATTGACAGCCCCTGTGTGGATCTCGCCGTAAACGTAAACCGGTTTCCGGTGCCGAACGGTGGAGAGCGCGTGCAGCAGTTAAGCTGGCAGGGAGGAGGAAAAGTCGCATCCGGTATGGTGGCAGCAGCTCGATTAGGGATGAAATGTGCCATTATGGGGAATGTGGGGACAGATAAATACGGGGATTATTGTATCTGGGATTTTAAAAATCATGGTATTGATACCTCGTATCTCTATCAGCGTATGGGAAAAACAACCGGTCTGGACGTCGTGATCAGCGACAAAGAGACAATGGGAAGAAGTCTGGTATTTTATCCGGGGACGTCCGAAAGAATGCAGCCGGAGGAAGTAAACCAGGAATATCTTTCTCAGACGGATTGTTTTTATCTTTCCGCTGTGAATGAAACGACTGCTTTTGCCGCGGATATCGCACGACAGGCAGGAGCGCGTATTTTAATTGACGCCGATTCCTATTCGGAAGAGCTGATGAATTTTCTTCCTAAGATAGACGTTTTCATTGGTTCGGAATTTGTCTATCAAAGAGTATTTGGAGAGAACGGCAGCAGGGAGGAAAATTGTAAGAAGATGAGGAAAGAAGGTCCGTCGGTAGTGGTATTTACGTTTGGGGAAAAAGGCTGCTGCGGGCTAAGCGACGAAGGATATTTTGAGCTTCCGGCATTTGAGGTAGAGGTACAGGACACAGTAGGAGCGGGAGATGTATTTCACGGGGCGTTTGCAGCAGGCTTGGCTTTGCAGTATTCCGTCCGGGAAACCGCTCGTTTAGCCAGTGCTGTTTCTGCCATAAAATGCACCAGAATCGGAGGACGTGCGGGAATTCCAAGCTTGCCGGTTGTGCGGCATTATTTGGAAACCGGGGTAGTAGACTACACCGAAATTGATAAACGGGTAGAACTGTACAGAAAGGGGTTAGATTATGTATAAGGAACAACTGGTATTGGGCGTAGTTCCAAACAAACGGAGCTTTTTGAGTATGGAGGAAGCAAACCGACAGAAGGAACGGTTTATGAAGGTAGTCCGTTCGGTTAAACCGGAGCTGGTAAAGGTAGTGACGATCGACGATTTATGCGAAAACGGTATTTTATACGAGATGGATAAAACGGACGCCGTTATAGATCGGATGAGAGCAGAACGGATAGACGCATTGTTTTTGCCATTTTGCGATTTTGGGGAAGAACAGGTAGTAGCAAAAGTGGCGGCAGCCCTGTCGGTTCCGGTACTGGTATGGGGATCTCGTGACGAGCGACCGAATACCGATCAGTCCAGAGGACGCGATACCCAGTGCGGGATGTTTGCCGCAACGAAAGTGCTAAAACGTCATGGAGTAACATTCAGTTATATTTATAACTGTGAAACAGAAGGGGAAGAGTTCCTTCAGGGATTTGAGCGTTTTCTGCGAGTAGCTATGGTATTAAAATCCTTAAAAGGCTTGCGGATAGCCAAAATCGGGGAACGTCCGGTTAGCTTTATGAGTGTCATGACAAACGAAGCTGCTTTAATCAAGCGTTTTGGCATTACTACAATCCCGATTGCACCTAGTCAGGTAGCCGCTAAAATGGAAAGCTTGCTAGAAGAAAACGGAACAAAGCTTCAGACCTATCTGCAGGATATTCAGACACGCTTTTCCACAGAGGAGGTAAGTCCGGAGGAATTAAGGAAGCTGGCGGCGGTACGGCTGGCAGTAGAAGAGCTGATGGAAAAGAATCAGTGTACGGTAGGGGCGTTTGAATGTTGGTCTGCGTTTAACGCTTTAATTGGAATCTGCCCGTGTCTGATGTTGGGAGAGATGGCGGATCTGGGAATTCCGATGGCATGTGAGACGGATGTCAACGGTGCGATTACCCTGGCGATTTTACGAGCCTGTGCTATGTATGAAGAAGTAGGATTTTTGGCAGATCTGACGATCCGGCACCCGAACAACGACAATGCGGAACTGCTTTGGCATTGTGGACCGTTCCCATATTCTTTGAAAAAAGAGAACAGCCAGGCGCGGCTTGTCAAAGGTCAGGAACGGTTTGAATTAAAAGAAGGTCATTTGACCGTCTGCCGGTTTGACGATCTGGACGGAGAATATTATTTGTTTGCCGGAGAAGGCGATACCGTAGAGGGACCGGAGACAAACGGAACTTATGTATGGATGGAAGTAGATAACTGGAAGCGTTGGGAAGAAAAGCTGATGTTTGGACCATACATCCATCATTTAGGTTGTGTATATGGAAGCTATCTGCCTGTGCTGCGGGAAGTGGCAAGGTATCTTGGTATTCATTTTGATAACGCGCATGAACAGGGAACATACAGTTTGTAAATTCTTTTGAAAGGAATACAATATGTGACAGATCAGGAGAAAGACGAGCAAATAGAAATCTTATAAAACCACTTGAACAGGGTAGAAAAGGAGAAGTTATGCGTTATAAGAAATACGCCAGGGCAGGGGTAGAGGTGTCGGAACTGGCTGTTGGAACATGGGCTATCGGGGCAAAAAATTACGGGGAATATGATCGGGCGGAAGCGTTTTGTGCGATCCGGGAAATGTTGGATCGGGGTGTGAATTTAATTGATACTGCGCCTTGTTATGGAAACGGTACTGCTGAAAAGTTTGTAGGAGAGCTGTTTGAAGAGGTTCCAAGGGAAAAGGTACTGATCTCCACAAAAGTCGGTCTGGCGCCAGATATCCATACCAGAGGCTACCGGAGAGACGGCAGCTACAAAAACGTGATGCGTGAAGTGGAAAGTTCTTTGATGAATTTGGGTACGGATTACATTGATTTTTATTTTATCCATTGGCCGGACGCGCAGACGCCAATCCCAGAGACGATGGCAGCTTTGGCGGAGTTGAAACGGAAAGGCTATATCCGTTATGTCGGGGTGTCGAATTTTTCCAAAGAACAGATTCAGGAGGCAGAAGAAGTCCTGCCAATCGACGTCCAACAGCCGCCTTATTCCATGGTAGACCGCCGTTTTGAGGATCTGATGAAATGGGGTGCGGGAGAAGGGATTAGCTCTATGACCTATGGTTCGATGGGAGGAGGAATTCTTTCTGGGAAAATGCGCAGTATCCCGAATTATGATGCAAATGATATACGGATGACGTTTTACGATACGTTTCGGGAACCGAAATTTTCTAAAATCATGGAACTGTTAAAGGTAATGGACGAGATTGCAAAAAAGCATCAGGCGACGGTTTCCGAAGTAGCATTAAACTGGAGTACCCAGCAGGAATTTGTTGCAACGGCTCTGGTAGGCGTGCGGAGCAGAAAGCATGTAGAAGAAAACTGCGCGGCGTTTGAGTGGATGCTTGAGACCGAAGAAGTCAATGCAATCAGCAGTAAAATCATAGAACTGGGTTTATAAAACAAACGATGGAGGGATAACGTTATGTCAAGAGTAAAGGTAAAAGATATCTTACAGCATGCCACAGAGCATCATTACGGCGTAGCCGCCGTCAATACAATCAATGTAGAAACGGCAAGGTACATCATCCAGGCGGCAGAACGGGAGCAGGTTCCGGTCATCGTCCAGTTCTTTCCGGGGTTCCATAAATATATGTCCTTAAAGCATCTGGCGTTTGCCGCTTGCGATATGGCAGATCGGGCAAGCGTACCGGTAGGGGTGCATTTGGATCATTCTGCCGGGTATGAGATTGCAGTAGGAGGTATCCGGGATGGATTCCCGTCTATTATGGTAGATGGTTCAAGCCTGCCGTTTGAAGAAAATGTGCAGCTTACGCGGGATGTCGTAAAGGTGGCGCGGATTTTTGATATTGATGTAGAGGCGGAGCTAGGGCATGTCGGCAGCGGAAAAAACTTAGACGATATTGTAAACAGTGATTATTATACCAATGTGGAACAGGCCGTGAACTTTGTACAGGAAACAGGCTGCGATTCGCTGGCGATTGCAGTAGGGAACGCACACGGACCGTATGTCAAAGTGCCGAATCTGGATTTTGACCGGATAAAGGAAATCCGCTCTAAGATAGAGATTCCGTTGGTGATGCACGGAAGCTCCGATATTCCGGAGGAGCAGCTAAAAGAAGCGGTAAACCTGGGAATGAGCAAATTTAATGTAGCGACAGAATATTTCCGCTGTATGTACCGCAGTTTGGAAAAGCGGATTCAGGATCAGACATTTGACGGGAATGGGACGGCCCTGATGTTTGATATTGAAGAAGAGATGATTGAGTTTGTAAGACAGAAAATCCGCCTTTTAAACCCAAATAAGTTTTCCTTATAATGCAGAGAACTTGTTCGTTTCGCCATTTGCTGCTGATCAATTCCTTTGTGTATATCGCAGTAGCTATGTATAGCCCTTTCCTGAGCATGTATTATGCCCAGGAGGGGCTTACGTCCTCTCAGGTAGGGATCTTGCTGACCATAGCGCCGATAGCCACCGTTTTGATTCAACCTCTGTGGGCAAAAAGAAGCGATGCTACCGGACGGGCGAAAACCTATGCCGCGTTCATTTTGTTTGGGCTGATTTTATCGTTGCAGACCTTTTATCTGGGACATAGTTTTGGGAATTATCTGCTTTCTAATATTTTACTGGCTGTCTTTTCCACTTCCGTTCATCCGATGTTAGATGCGATTGTGATTCGGAATGCGGATCAGGAGGGTTATAATTTTGCCTATATTCGGATGGGTGGAACGGTCGGCTATGCAGTCGTCGTGTTTTTAATTGGAATTTACCTAAGAAAGTATCCGCATCACCAGTTTCTATTGGCTGGTTTGGGATATTTGGTATTGCTGCTGTTGATCCTTTGGCTTCCGGCATCGGAGAACCATCAACCCATCGTACAGAAACCGAAGCGGACGGCAAAGAGCCTTCGGCAGATGTTTCAGCTCAAGCAGGTTTTTTCTGACCAGCGGGTAGCGTATGTCCTGTTGTTTGCATTTTTATTTCAAATAGGAGCGAGCGTCAGCGGTTCGTATCTGGGCGTCTATGTAGCGAGTATTGGCTATGGGCAGTTTCAGATGGGAATGCTGAATTTTATTTCGGCAGCCAGTGAAATTCCGGTTTTGCTGATAGTACGAAAGCTAAGCCGCCGATTTGACGCCTTACTTCTGATTGCAGGGGCAACGTTTTTGATGGGCGTGCGCGCGTTGCTCGTATCAGGAGGAACGTTATCCTTTTTTATAGCCGCTCAAGCCATGCAGGGACTGACCTATATGATTGTGTATTATGGCAGCGCGACGTATATTGCCCAACATGCAAGAGAAGGAATGTCCTCTCAGGCGCAAAGTATCCTCTATATGGTACAGAGCGGTTTTGCCTGTATTCTCGGAAATTTACTTGGAGGAAGGATTATAGATGCCGTTGGTCTGCGGGCAACCTATTTGGGAGTAGGAGGAACGGTATCCGTACTGGCTGTTTTGTGTTATCTTATTATGAGACTTCACGTCAGGAAACAAAATAAGATATCACAACGGGACTGACAGATAATACATGGGATGAAAGCCCTCTTTGCTTTATACTAAACGTATAAAGACAAGGAGGGATTTTTGTTATGAAAAAAGCAAAAAAAGTGTTGGCGTTGATTTTGGTAGGGCTGCTTGCAGTTTCCATACTGGGGTCATGTGGAAAAAAGCAGGGGGCGAATCAGCAAGGGGACAAGGGGAGTTCCGGGACCGGTACTGCCAATAACGGAAAGACCGATGATAACGAGTCGGGGGGACAAACATCGGGAGATGATATGTCTGACCAGAATACATCAGAGGATGATTGGACATGGCCTCTTCCGGAAAAGAAAGAGATATCGATCTGGACAGAATGGAACAACGATTATTTGACCGATCCGAGTGAATTAAAAGGAATCCAGAAGATTGAAGAGATGACCAACGTTCATGTCAACTGGATGACTTGTCTGGATATTGAAGCCAGAGAAAAATTCGGTCTGATGATTGCTTCCGGAAATTATCCGGATATTCTGCGGAAATCGGAAGAATACTATGTAGGAGGTCTTTCGGCAGAATTAAAAGACGGTGTGATTATTGATATGACCGAATACATCGATCAATATATGCCGATCTACACCAGCATTATCGAAAGTAATGAGAAATTAAAGAAAGACGTTATGATGGACGATCACCGGATGATAGGAATATATATTCTTTCTACGTTACATGGGGAGCTGATGGGAGAATATCCATGGGACGGTATGGGAATTCGGAAAGACTGGCTGGACGAGCTGAATATGGAAGTTCCGGAGACGATTGACGACTGGCACGAGGCGTTGACTGCATTTAAGAATACTTATCAGTGTGAAGCTCCTTTGATGATTGGTTTTGAACGCGGATATGATTATTGTAATAGTTTCCTTACGGCATATGGCGTACTGGGAGAATTTTACCGGGACGGAAATACCGTAAAATATGGTCCGTTAGAAGAGGGCTATAAACAATGGGTGCAGTTGTTCCATGACTGGTATGCGGAAGGACTAATCGATCCGAACTTTATTACCAGCGATACGTATATGAGATGTGCCAATGAAATGTTAGGTACCGGGAGAGCCGGCGCAGGTCCGATTGTCTGGGCTTCCTCAGCAGACTTTTATTTGAAACAAGGATTTACGAATGATCCGGATTTCTGGATGGCTGCCGCTCCGGCGCCTGTTTTAAATGAAGGAGATACTCCACAGTTAGGAAGAGCAATGAGCGATCTTACGAAAGAAACGATTGCCATTACTTCTAATTGTAAAGATATCGAACTGGCATGCAGGTTTATGGATTTTATGTATAGTGATGAAGCGATGATGTGCAATTCCCTGGGAATTGAGGGAGAAAGCTACATCGTAAACAGCGATGGAAGCTATTCCATGTCACCAGCAGTAACAGAAGCAGTAGAAAGCGGAGAATATCCAAGTATTGGCGCGTATTATATGATGTATTCAATTGGCGCTTCCGGATTCGGGAAATATGACTGGGGAAGATTCCTGGTTCAAAATGAAGGGATGGCTTCTTTAGAAGCATATGACGCATGGGCAGATTGTCGTTATGATTTGGTATTACCGACCAATCTGACAATGACTGTAGAGGAATCTACGTTATATGGCTCTGCCTATGTAGACATTGATACGCTTGTTAAAGAGAATACCTTAAAATTTATCACAGGTACTCGTCCGATGGAAGAGTATGATCAGTTTGTAGAAGATATCCGTACGTATAAGATTGAAGAATGCTTAAAGATACAACAGGCTGCTTTGGATCGTTATAACGCTCGTTAAAACACAGATTAGCCGTTCTTGCCGAAATAGACTTTCCATCGGTAAGAACGGCTATGAAATGTATAGAAAAGTTCTGAGCAGATAAAAATAATAAAAAAGTTTGAAAAATGGGTTGACAAGCAGTTCTTCTTCTGCTATACTACTAAATGCGCTCGACGCAAACAGAACTTTTTTTAATGACTTTAATTTTATATCATTGGTAGGCATTCAGGTCTGGAGAAATACTCAAGAGGCTGAAGAGGCGCCCCTGCTAAGGGTGTAGGTCG
>CAJUFW010000010.1:11601-37329 GCA_910585655.1 uncultured Lachnospiraceae bacterium | reverse complement strand
ATTAGCCACTCCCGTTACAACTTTAGTATAGCACTTCACGGCTTCCTGATTTTTCTGCTCTTCTGTTTTCTTTATTCCGCTTTCCTGATACAGATAGGCCGCATATGCTTCCCGGTTTCCGGCATGAAGTCTCCAGGTCAGCTCCTGTTGCCTGCCTCCGGTATCGCTGATATCAAAGACATGACGCATTCCTGCCCGCAAGGCTCTGGATGGGAAAATCGCAATCCCCCGGCTTCCCTTGCGGACATAGCGCCCGACCTTTTTCCAGGTACCAAAATCAGCTACTAAAGTCGCCTTGGGACGCTGCATATACACCATCAGGATGTTATCAAATTCATAACGATAGAGCTGCCCTGCCAGCTTCAGGATCTGTTTCCATTCCACCTGACTGCCTGCGATTCTTCGGATCGCCGCATCATACAGCTGACTGACCTTGTAATCTACCCCCATACGTCCCTCCTAGCTCTCCTGTTCTGTCGGAATCAAACTGGAAAAAAGCTGATATTCCTCTCTGTCCAGTTCTATCTCCAAAGAAAGGAACTCCCTCCTACTTCGCCGTTTGGCTTTGTCCCAGGCTCGTTTCACTTTTTTCACTACGCGCAACAGGACAAAATTTTCCCTGGAGTATGTCAGGCTTTGCCGAAAGGTTGGTTCCTCCTGTTCCAGCTGTCTCTGTCGGTCAGCGATCGCAGCGGTCAGCCTTGTTATCACTTCTCTGGCATTCTCCTGAGACAGAAAAAGATGCACCTTTGTCCTGCCGGGACGTTCCCACTCCCGGTGCAGCAGCTTTAACAGATATTCCATGTTTCGTACCAGTTCTTTTCCATTTGTCTGTTCTTTCTTCAATTCCATTCCTCCTTCCGGTTTTCCTGGATTCCCGGAATCTTAACGCCCTATTTTCTGCTACTTTCTGCTCTTTTCAGGCAAAAAGATTCCGGGATGTTATGTTCTTTTTTTCTTCTGCTTTTTTACAAAACGGCTATCCTGCTCCTATCTGGGTCTGCCTATCATTACAATACTGCTTTTTCCCTGCAGCGGTCGGTATACGACACCTAACCGGGTACTGGCTGCCTCCACCACCTTTCCATCTCCTGCATAAATCGCCACATGACCGATATCCAGAAAACGCCCGTTTGGCCCATAGCTGAAAAAAATCAGATCACCTGGCTGCATTTCTTCTTCCCGTACCAGCCACTGACGATCGTAACAAAGCTTTCCTTCAGAAGCAGCGGTATTAGAACCCTGGTAGGAAAGATTGACCCCGGCAGACTGCCACGCATAGTAAGCCAGGGAGCTACAATCATAATGTGTCCCGCTGTCCCGCAGCTCCTGGCTGTAGGGATATCCCACCTTGGACAGGGCAAATTCCACGACCTTTTTTCCGTTGGCATTGGATATCGCATCGACGATAGCCTGATACTGTTCGGAAGGAATCTCCTGTCCTCCATTAACGCTGCCCTCTGGTTTCAGCATAGCAAGATGTTCCGGCTTCATCAGCTCTGCCAGTAGTTCCTGCTCCTCTGCGGAAAATCCATACAGGGCTTCCATTTGCTGGTAGTGTTTCAACGTGATGTGGACGTATTTTACGGTTCTGCTCGTTGGATTTCCTGCTTCATCGATTCCCGCCTCTTCCCCGCTCGTCACATTGTATTGGCACATGTCCTGAAAGATTTGTTTCAGGTTTCGCTTTGCCTGTTCCGTCATGTCGGTAGCGGTATCTCCGTTCCCATGCTTCACCATGTAAACCGCCAGAATATCACAGTAATTATCCGGTATTCCCTGTTCGGTTGTATTCCCATAAACCGCTTCGCTTCTGTCACATCCCTCTAACTGCTCCAGCTCCGTTTCGATTTCTTCCTCCCACTCCGCCACATAAGCAGACAAAACCTGCTGTGTCGTTTCCGCAGAGGAAATGGACGGAAACCAGATCGCAAATGGGGAATTATAAACCACTGCTATCAGGGCGATCACCGGAAGCAGCACCAACGCCACCAGACTAAACAGTGCAAGCAGAAACAGTCCGGCATACCCTGCCAGACGCTTTACCAACAAGGTAAACCGGAATCGAACGATATCCCGGAACGCTTTTCCGATGCTGTCCTGGTGTTCCTCTTGTCGGAGTTTTGTCACGAATAACCGAATCATACGATTTCTGATAAAGGCTTTCCTGTCCCGCCGGTCAAGCACCCGGCTGACTGCTTCTCCGCCGGCGGCACCCAGGAAGATTCCTCCGGCACCTGCTCCGGCGCTTCCTGCTGTGGTTCCTGCAGATACCGCTGTTTCTACTGCTGCTTTTCCGGTTTCTTTTGTTATCCGTTTCGTGGTCATCCTGGTAGTCTCGGCTGCTGCTTTTGCTCCTATGTTCTTTGTGGTATTTTTAGTTGTGTTTTTTGTTGCATTCTTTGCTCTTTTCTTAGTCGTTACGTTTCCTGACCTCTGCTTGCTTTCCTGAATGCTTTTGCTTGGATGAGCAGAGGACGTTTCGACTTGTTTCTGGACATGATTCCCTGTCTGCTCCTGTTTCTTCTGTCCAGTCAGAGTAGCGTTTGCCTGTTCTTCGTTTGCTGGAGTTTCCTTTTTTGTTTGCCTGCCTGTACTTTGATACCTGCTTTCTTTCTGGTGCCAGAGTCGCTTTCTTTCATACCACCATTTCCCAGCATTTGCAGTCTCGCCCAGTGGATAGCGTAAATAGCTGGTAGTCGAAACTTCCTCCGTCTCTGCCGTGTCTTCCTCTTTTTTCCTTTTTTGATAGGAAGCTTTTATAACCAAGGAAGCCAGCCATTCTGACAGGTCAGGCTCTTGGTTTCTGTCCACTGGTCTGGCTCTTTTTCTCTTCCTTTTCTGGTCAAAAGCAGCCGTCTCAGTTCGGCTACCGGCATTTTGCTCCTGGAACGTCTGCCCTTTCTTTTGGGAGACAAACGGTTTTCTTTCTGTCTGTTTTCTTTCCGGCACTTTTCTTTTTTCAAAATTTCTTCTTTTTTCTCGTGTCTCCTGTTGAAAAATCGTCCGGTTTGATGGTGCTTGTTTCCATAAAGGTTGTTTTCGGAAAAGTTGCTTCTGTAAAGTTTTCCTTCCTGTTAGCTGCTTGAACATTCTCTGCCCTGTCCGGATCTGCCTGGATTTTTCTTTTTTGATATGGAATCGATTCGAGTTCTCTTCTTTTCGTTTGATTTTCACCTTTTCCCTCTCCTTTCCGAAAAAAGCGCAAAAAAATAGCACCTAAACCCTGTGGCTTAGATGCTGAACTTGCTATTCTTTTTCCTTTTTCTTTTTTTGATGATTTCTCCTGGCGCTCTCTCCAGACCGAAAAGCATTTCTCCCTCTAAAGCAGCCTGCTAGCAACGGTCTTCGGATACTTCCCCGATATGTTCTTCCTCTTTCTGCTGATATCCTTCCCTTTTCTGCCGATAAGCTTCTGCCAGCATTCGCTCCATCGACTGAACCAGTGCTTCTTCCCTTTTATTGGCACAGCCTGCCAGCATGGTCTCCTGGTTTTTCAGCTCTTCTAACAAATGATATTTCCCGAATTTCAGATTGACCTTGATGATTTCCGTTATCAGCTTGTCCTCTGGCAGTATTCCATCCGCTGCCAGCATTTTTTCAATGCCGGATCGCTCCCGGTACTCGGCTTCCTGGCTCTGGTAAATCGTCTCTGCACGCTTCGACTGCTTGTCTTCCCGTACAATCTTGCTGATTTCATAGCAATGTGGCAAGTTACGATAATACGCATCGTGGTTCTTATCTTTTTTATAGGTAGTCATAAAGGAATTGCATTGACAAAAGTTCTTTCCCTTTTTCTCTAGCTTTATGATTCCCAAATGAAGTGTCCTGTCCTCCATCTGATGTACCATCAGGTAATCACTGTCAAAATTGGAATCCTCTTTTTTTCCGATATCATACAGATACAGCTTGGAATAAGAAAAAAACATCTCTCCCAACAGGTGCAGATTATCCAGCTTCAGATGAATGACTTCCAAAATTCTCCGCTGCTTCTCCTCTGTCTGGTAATATTTCCCCACCAGCTTTTCTATGGATTCCATGGTAATTCTTCCTTTTTTGATAGCATATGCTCCAAAATCCCCGGTATACTGGTTTGGTTTCCCGGCATATTGCAGTCCCATCAGATGTGGTATCTTATCTTCGGTATTCGTCAGATGTAGGATACGTTTTGGTGTATGAATCTCATAATCATACCTGCAAATCGTATCTTTCGTAGATTGGAAAATGTTCCAGAGCCTTTTATCCTGCATGCTTCCTCCCCGCCTGTAAAAGAAAACAGCCCGAACGGTTAGGTTCAGGCCTTGTTTCCTTTTTTGAATTGCAATTCTGGGAGCAGACCTATGATACTCCATAGGTAGAGACGACCTTTGTATTTGTATTGCCCGCAAAGCCGGGACGGGTAGCTCCTCTCTATCGCCGCAAAAGCACCAAAGCTTTTCATTGCCTTTACTCTACCACAGGGAGACCTGTCTTGTCAACTGCTTTTTTCTCCTGCTCCAGCTTTTCGTGCAGGTTGGTATTATAGAGTTGATACAGCTTGCTTTCTTTCGCTATCGTATGATCAAACGGCAAAATCACACTTCCGCACTTCATCAGCCCCATCCCGCTGGGAGTATTGGTAACAAACCGAAGCTGTGCCTCTGAGATGCCGATTACTTCTGCCAGTTCCGCACTGTCGGTATTAGCCTGCTTGAACAGTACAACAAATTCCGAGTTGGCAAGCATGGTCGTAGCGGTATAATTTTGCAGCAAATCGACTACATTTTGTGTCATACCGGTGCAAAGTCCTCCCTGCTTCCTCACCTTTTTCCAGAGCTGCTGTAAATACTTTGCGGAATATTCCGAATTTAAAAGCACATGAAACTCATCGACATACAGCCAGGTGGCTACACCCCGCTTTCCATTTGCCAGAATACGGTTCTGGATGCTCTCCATCATCACTAACATCGTGATGGGGGACAGTTCCGTCCCTAAATCCCGGATGCCATAAACAGTAAAACGATTCTCCACATCTACATTGGTTGGATGATTGAAGATATTCAAGGAGCCATTCACAAACAGCTCCAGCGAAAGGGCGATGTCTCTGGCTTCTTCCTCCGGCTGCTCCATCAGGATATGGTAAAAGTCCGACATGATGGGCTCTTTGATTTCTTCTTCTCCGTCCAGCCGTTTCCTGACCAGATCCAGATACAGCTTTCGGACGCAGCGATCGATCACCGATTTCTGGCGGGAATGGAGGTCTCCTTCCATACACTGTTCGCATAAGCCCAGCATAAATTCCCCCTTCTCCCGGATCAGTCCCTGGCTGTCATGGAGGTCGAGGTTCGGAAGGTCGATCGCTAACGGATTGACATAATGATGGGTGTAGGTACTCATGTTGACAACCGCCCCGCCGTAGGTGCGAGCCAAATCAAAGTATTCATTCATGGGATCGATAACGATGATCTCATCCCTGCTTCCTAACAATACGCTCCCCATTTCCATCTTACAGAAAAAAGATTTCCCGGAACCTGGGACACCAAAGACAAAACCATTCCCATTGATCAGCCGTTTGCGGTTTCCGATATTGAGATTTTTGGACACCTGGTTGACTCCGTAATAACAACCATCCGGATCGTTTAGCTCCTGGACGTTAAACGGCAGAAACGCCGCCAGGCTGGGCGTCAGCATGGTACGCATGGTCTCGACCTGCCGGACGCCAATCGGAAGAGCTGTGTTCAACGCTTCCCGCTGGTTCAGGTAATGCGTCTCGATCGTAACAGAATGCCGTTTTCCAATGGTTTCTACGGTTTCTGTCACGCTGTCTAGCTCCTCTTTGGTGCCTGCCATCAGAAGCAGCGTAATCGCCACATAAAACAGGCACTGGTCATTCTCCCGCACGTTGTCCATGATTTCTTCGATCTCTTTTTTCTCAATCCGTTTGTTATAGGAAATTTCAGAGGAAAAATCCTGATTCCGGTTTCGGGTACGCTGCTGTCGGATGATATCCGATTCAATGCCCAGATATTTTTTCTGTAACAGTCTCGTCGTCATATCTTTGGGAATCGGCACCGCATCAATGCTGACCATGGCATGTACCGGAAGCGACGTAATTTCATTGAAAAACCGATCTGAAAGACTGGACGGGCATTTTTTTAGAAACAGCGCCCGGCAAAATTTTCCCTCGTCTCGGAAATAATCCGGGTAAAACTGCAGCAGCCCGCCTGCCAGATCGTTGCGGAAATCTGCTCCGGTTTTCTTTGCCTCCCGAATATCAAAGTCAAAGCTGCTTTCCTGTCCCAGGTGGTAATAATCATAGAGTACCCGGATACGCTCATTCCCGGAAAGCGGCACCAGTTCTGCCCCCAGTTCCCCAAATGCCCGGTACAAAGAAGCTTCTATCGTAGTAAACTGTGCCTTTGCTTCCTCAAAGGTTTTCCGTTCGATCGTTACGGTCAGGTAACGCTCCTGCTCGATTCCCTGTCTGCCCTCCTGGAGCTTTCCTTCCATGATATCATTGTAAGCGTTCCGGTACTGGTTGAAGCCATCCGGCTGCGGCTGGAGAAACCGATGTTCCCGCAGTTCCTCCCGGTCTTTGTTTTTGTTGTTGATCGTAATCTTAAAGTTCACATCCAGGGAGTTTAAAAACTTACAATACCGCTCTAAAATCGCTGCCTGCTCGCTTTCCTCCATGGTCGTATAATTGATATCCTGAAAGCGATAGCATTTGGAAAAGCGCCGAAACGAGGCGATTTGCCCTTTCCCCAGCTCAAAAATCCCATTTTCCGCTATTCTTCGGATTTCAATCGTTTCCTGTATGGATTTCGGGGTTTTATAAAGCGGCTCTGCCGCTCTTTTTAACTCCCGGAATCCGTCTGAAAATAATGCCAACTGTAACCTCCTGTTCCTGACGGGTGGTCTCCTGGAACCTTTTATCCAAAAGTTCCAGGAAACGATGTTGTTCTGTTTCTTTTCCTGCTTTTCTTACTTCTCTTCTTGCTGTTCTCCTTCTGTTTTCTGTTTCTCTTTTCCTTACCGGAAAGCAAATATAACTCTTCCTCCCGTTCCGTTGATACATACACCAGGGGACGATTGGCAAACAGCATTCGGAGTTTTCGCCTCATACAGGTATAAAAGCTCATTCCATGGTAGGAATAAAAGCCGCCCAGTGCAATCGGCGTCACGACCGGAATGATGAGATACACACTGGCGGTCAGTCCGATGAACGGATAGAGTACCAGTACAATCCCACCGCCTGCCGCAACAGAAGCAGCCGAAAACAAAAGCTGCTTCGCGGTCAGCCCCAGCAGAACGGTTTCCTGATACCGTTCAATGTCCTGATTGATTTCGATGATCAGATTTCTCACCTCCTTCTTATAAGCCCAAGACTTTACTCGTCAGAGACTGTGCCCCTTTGATGCTCCCGACTGTAAGAGCAATCGTAAACGTCATTTCGCACAGATAGATCAACGTCTTTGCCCAGTCCGTATACTCTCCGGTAAAGGCAGGGAGACCTGCGCGGATAAACGCATTGCAAAGCAGCATCGCCAGTGCCATTGTCACCGCCTCCAGCCCGACTGAAAGAACATGCTTGAGATAGGAGCTTGCAGTATGTGCTACGGTTCGGTTTCCTGCCATCGTAGACAAGGCGAGCGGTGCAAGCGGTACGATCACCATCAGCTTTAAAAACCGGAAATATACGGTGTAAAGCAGGAAAAAGCCGCAAAGAATTACAATCACGCTTAGTAACGCGGTCAGAATCAGCATAATCAGGCTTTCTCCAAATCCCAGCCCCCGGATGACTTCTGCCTGTACCGGATCCAGTAAAACTTCCGTATAGGGCTCAGCAGAAAGCGCTCCGACCAGATTCCCTGTCGTGGCAAAGATCGCCTTTAAAATCGTCAGATTGTTCGCGACCAGCCATTCGGAAATTCCCAGTCGGATCAGCATACGCAAGATGACTTCAAAGCGCATTTCCTCCCGTACATCCACACTTTCCGAACAAAAGCCGATCACAAAGAACAGCACCACCAGAGAAGAACCCACTCCGACAAAGATCGGCTCCAGCCTCTCTACCACCTGCCATGGAACACCGCCTTTAAACGTTGCAGGAGACTGTCCCAGCAACGAAAACACCAGTCCGACCTGATGATTCCAGAAACCGAACACGATTTCTAACAGTGCCAGTATCTTGTCCCCCAGCTTCAAAATGTCCACTTCGATTTCACCTCCATTCTTTCAAATACCTTGCTTTCCGTCCAAGAAAATTCGGTTAAAATCCAAGGAAGGTCATCACCGTCGAAATCCCCGCCATCATCACTCCTGCTACAATCCCTTTCAGGGCAGAGTTCATGGTCGAGGAATCCTGCTGCTGATAAGCCTGTGCAAACTCCATGACATTCTTTGCCAGAATAATAATACCGACGGCTCCGATGATAGCGGTGACAAGAGTTTTCAGGTTATCCAGCGGTTGTGTAATAGCAGTGGTACCTCCTCCGGTTGCTGCGCCTCCGCCGCCTGCTGGACTCTTTCCTTCGCTTTCGGCTGCCAGCGCTGTTACCGGAAGCAGGGAAACCATTGTCACCGCCAGACAAGCAGCACGGTACCATCTGCCAAACCGTTTTCCTGCTTTTCTACGCACCGTTTTTCTTTCAGCTGTTTTCTTCTTCCTTCTGTTCTTTGTTTCTTTCTGGTTTCTGATTTTGATGGATTCTGTGTTTATTCGACGCATAACGTTCTTCTCCTTTTTTCTTTTTTCTCGTTTTGGAAAGATATCATAGGATACCACCTTACCTCTCCCTCTCTCGGCTCTCCTCTCAGCTTCTCTTTCCTGCTTCTTTCTCCTGCTTCTCACCTACTCCCAGATCGATTCTGCTCTCCAGCTCTTTTCCGGTTTGCTTGGATACCGATACCTGGGTATTCAAAAACAGGAAGCCTCCAGGCAAAAAATTTCTTGCTGGATTCTTCCTGCAGAAATGATTCAGCCGGGCTTTCTCCGGCGCGGTATGCGTTCCTCACCTCCTTTCTCTGCTGCTTTCACTTTCTTTTACCCGCTTTCCGGGTTCTCTTTCTTTCTCCGAAACGCTTCTCTGGTTTCCCGCAGCGTTTCCACCTCCGTTTCCGGGTAAAAGACTGCCAGAATTGTTTCTTTTGGCAGACCCTCTGACGTCATCCGGTCAAGCTCCTCCTTTTGCGCGGTCGAATAGTCCCACTGTGCCAGACGGTTCAGCAGCGTATCCTCTCCTTTCGGCTTCCGGCGCGTTTTTTCTCCGCCTGACGTCAGAAACGTCTTTTTTCTGCCAGCCTCCGCCAATGCCTGAAATTCTTCATAGGTCAGCGTATCAATCCGTACTGCTTCCCCGTTTTGCTTCCGTTTTTCCAAACAAGCCAATGACGCTTTTGTCAGAAACTGATAGGGCTTTGTGCGGATTTCTCCTTGCTTTGCCACATGAACATAAGGCTTCCCCTTCCCGTCTGCTGTTTGGTCAAAGGCTGGATGGGAAAACGGGATAAATTTATCGTCGATCACCGGATCCAATCCGCGGATAAACAAAAGACATTTTTTGTTATCCAGCTTCCGCACCTCATCGGCAGTCAACAGTTCTCTGCCCAGTACATCGTAATTCTGGCTGGAGCTGCCCTGTCTGCCTTTTGTCTCCCCACTTGATTTCTTGCCAATCGTCCCCTTACCCAGCAGCTCTGAGACATATTTGTGGGTACTTTGCTCGTTTCCGCCCAGGTAAAGGAACGTATCGCAGTTGCCGGGTACGGTTTCCCAGGTATCTTTAAACAGTGCTTTTAGCTGGGCGAAGTTCTGGATAATGATCATGCTGGAAATTTCGCGGGAACGCATGGTAGACAGCAGAGAGCAATAGTCATCCGGGAGCGCAATATTGGAAAATTCGTCTAACAAAAAGGTCACATGAATCGGAAGCCGTCCGCCGCAATGAAAATCCGCCTGATAATAAAGCTCCTGAAAGATCTGGGTATACAGCATCCCAATGATAAAGTTATAGGATTTGTCATTATCCGGAATCACACAGAACAGGGCGCTTCTCGTCTCCCCGTCCCCGTTTACGCCTATCCCAAGCTCCGCCAGCTTTAAATCATCTCTAGAAAGCAACCGAAGCACCTGTTTGTTTTCGAGAAAAGCCAGACGGGAATTGGCGGATATGATAATGGAGCGAACCGTATCGCCTGCACCGCGCATACATTTCTGATACTGCTTGACAGCCGGATGTGCTGTGCCAAACTTTCCATGTTCTGCCAGAAACTGCATACGGAGATCCAGCCGGGAGGGCTTGCCCTGCTCTGTGACCTCCGCCTCTCCTAACAGCTTCAGCACACTTTCAAAATTTCGCCGGGCAGGCGGCTCCTCCATCCACACGTAATAAAAAATCGCCTGTAGCAAAAGCCCTTCTGCCTTCTCCCAGAACGGATCGGAGGACGCGCCTCCTTTCGGAGTCGTATTGGCAATCAGGTTCGTAATGAGCTTTACAACGTCCGTTTCCTCCCGGAGATAAGAAAAGGGATTGTAACAGTCAGATTGCCCCATTTCTAACAGGTTGATGACGTTGATCTGATAGCCATTGTCCCGCAGCATCTGCCCGCAGCTCCTTAAAATTTCTCCTTTCGGATCGGTACAGATAAAGGAACAATGGTGCGGCATCTGCATTAAATTTGGTTTGACCCCATAAAAGGTTTTCCCGGAACCAGAACCACCGCAAATCAGTACGTTACCGTTTAGCTTCAACCTGCGGAAATCCAGTGACATTTTGACGTTCTGGCTGAGAATCCGGTTAAAGCCGATATCCCGATCGGAAAGGATTCGATTCGCCCGCTTTGGACTTTCCAGCCTTGCCGTACCAAACTCCTTTCCTAGCATCAGGTTCCTCTGACTGGTCAAATACAACAGCAGGACAAGGGCATAAGCGATTAAAGCAAACAGGACTGCTTTCCCGGTCGTTTCCTTATAATAATTGGCAAAGGGCTCCGCACAGACCCGCTGGAAAGAAAGCAGGAATTCGTCGATCCGGATTCCCGGCTCCCAGGCTCCATTCCATAAGTAGCCTCCATAGGCGCTGAGGAAAGCCCCCAGTAATACAAGCCATATGGGTATGCTTCGTTTTGTTTTCATTGGCTACCTCGTTCTTGGTTTCTTAGTTGGCTGATGAGCATTTTGTGACGATTGCGACAACCGTTTCTTTCCACGAGTCACTTTACTCTTCCGCTCTGCTTTTCTGTTCCGTTCCTGTTTGGCAACTCGTTCTTCTTGTTCCTCCCGTTTCCGAAGCTCCTTCTCTACCTGGTTATAATACCGGTCGTACAGTTCGTTTCCTGTCATGGTAGAAGCGATCCGGTTTTCGTCGGAGTAGATCGAATACTCCTGTTCCGTTTCTAAAAAGGCTCGAAACCCTTTGCCGGGATCTGGCTCCAGCAGGTTCTCTTTCTCGATCCAGAAAAAACGGCTTTCTTCTCCTTTCTCGGTTGGGATTTTTACCTTAACTGCCTGATGATTTTCTTCGATCAGCTGATCGTTGGCAACCGGAATCTCCAGAACAGCGTTGCTTTGTGCCAGGGAAGCTGCCTGAATACGATCTGCCCATGCCTGATATTCTGGTTTCTCCTTCTCTGTTTTCCCGTTTTTCGGCAAAAAAGAAAGGAGCTTCTTGAGCTCCTGTTCTTTGCCATTGTCCAGGTAATCATCAAAGGTGGCGATCTTTCCCTGATTTAATTTCTGAATCATCAGATTCGCCCTCGGCACCGCCTCCGTATGGAACAGGATTTCCCGCTTTCCGTCGGTATGATTGATATCCGGAAGAACAGAATAAAGAATCCCGTATTTCTTAGCCAGCTTTTCCACCTGCCGCAGCTCTTCTGCCTGGAACTGAAAGATCTGTAAATCCCCGCCCCGCAGCAACAGTTTTTTCATCGCCGTTTTGCCCATGGTTTTTTCCCGTTCCAGCAGAGCAAACAAAAATTCCAGTGCCCGCTTTGCCTGCCCCAGGGTTCCGCTGCCCAGTTTCAGGGCAATTTCCACTCCTTCATAAGCAACCCGAATCACCTGTATCGCTTCTTGTATTTCTTCTGCCATCTCCGCCCTCCCTTCCTATCCTGTCCTGTTTTCATACAGGGCAATCGGAATCAGTTCTGCCATTTGCTCAGCCGGAAGCCGGTACTGAATCAAGATCCGAATCTGCTGTTCGGTTAGTCCTTTTTCCATGGCGATCCGAATTTGTGCCATCTGTTCCCGGTCAAGCCCCTGCTCGACGATCTGCTGCACAAGATTCCCTTTTTTTCTTTGACGAAATTTCACTCTCAGAGCACCGAACATCCCTTTTGACGGTTTTCCGATTATTTCTTTTCTTTCTTCTGTACCGTTTTCGGCTGTCTGTAACCATTTCTTCTGAGCTTCAGAGGCTTCCATTACGGACTCCTGCCTCTGCCCTTCCAGACTTTGTTTTGATTCTGTCCGGTTCTGACTAGCTTCGGATCGGCAAACCGTTTCCCTCTCTGCTTTTTCTCCTTCTTTCTGGAGTTTTACGATAGCGATTCTCGCTTCATTCAGCTCGTTTTGCTGTTGCTCCAGCAGCTGATCTTTTTCCGCCAGCAGAGAGAATAAAGCCTCCTGTCCCTGCCGCTGTTGTTCCTTCCCGGCTTCCTGCCAGCCTTCCAGCTTTTGGAACAGCTCTTTCCCTTGCTGTTCCTGGGATTCCATCTGAACGGTGATCGTTTCCAGTTTCTCTAACAATCTCTGGATACCAGATGCCTCTTTCGTCTGTTTTTCTGCCTCCTCCCTCTGTTTTTTGACTTCTTCCAGCCGTTGCTTCATGGTAAAAGCACTCTGCTCTGGTGTCTGGATTATTTCCTGTATCGTTTCAAGCGGTACTCCTTTCTCATAAAATTCCAGTGCTACTGCCATCTGCTCTCCAGAAAGCCCTTTCCGGGTCAGGACTGCCATCTCTTCCTTTCCATACCCGTTCCGCAGGCAGCGGGAATACACCCGCATTTGCGAATAGTCTAACTTCTGCCTGGTGTACTCCTCGGTTTCCTTTGGCGTCAGCCCAAACCTTAAATCCTCCTTCACCAGCCGTATCATCTCTTCGGTGAACTGGGGAAGCTGACGCAGGCTTTCTACATACACCTTCAAATCCATGTTGGTAATCGTGCCGCGCTCCTGCATCATTCTCTCCTTTCTTCCTATCTGCCCTGACGCTTTCTTCCAATTTCTGTTTCCTTATTTTTTGCCATTTTTCTATTTTCTGTTGTTGTTCTTTTTCCTTCCTCTATTTTCCTTGTTTTTTCTATTTTTCTTGTTTTCTCTACTTTTTGCTTCTTTTCCTCTTGTTTTCCCGTTTTATGCTGTTTTTCCTCCTGTTTCAGCTCCCTTTTTTCTCCTGTTCCAGATGAATACACTTCCTTTTGAATACGGGCAGCAATCCGTTCTTCTTTGGCGGCTTCTCGTTCCCGTTTCCGTATCTCCGCTAACCTGCTCCGGTAATGCTCCTGCAAAAATGCAGCCTGTTCCATGGAGTATCCTTCTTTTTGAAGCCTGTCCGTCAATTCCTGCCATCTGTGATGTTCTTCTTCAAACAGTATTTCCCCCCGCCGATAACAGTTCTCGCCTTCCCGCAATTCATTCAGTTCCCGAACCATCCCAAACAACGGTTTCATTCTGTTTTGTTCCTGAAGTAGCTGCCATTTTTCTTTCGTCGCTTTCTGTTTTTCTTCCTGGCAGGTTTCTGCTAAGACCATCAGCTCTGTCCTGCTGTGAATCTCATGCCGGGCAAGAAACAGGTAGTCTTCCTGAAGCTGCTTTAACTTGCAAAGTTCGCTCCTGTTCTTCCCAGTCTGGTAACAGGACTTCTTTTTTAACTGTCCGCTCTGGTACAGTTTCCGGAAATATTGCTTTTGCAGACCAGACAGCTTTGCTCTCTGATAATGCTTGACTTGACAGCGCAGCAATCTTGGTGCCGTTTCACTTAAACTGTCTGGCTGCCGAAGCAGCTTTCTTTGCACGTGTTCCTGTATCCGTTCCCGTATCCGTTCTTCCGTATAGGCTTCTCCCAGACTTTTACAGCGCCGGAACCGCGTCATTCCCCTCGGTCGGACTGCCAGATATTTTCCCTCTTCCCGGCTGATATTCTTGAGTTCATACCCCATCTCCGATAACCTGGATAAAAATGCTTCATAAGAGGCGGACTGCGCGATACAGGCATCCAGGTCACGCCTGATTTTAGTTGCCCATACGAAAGATTCTGGATAGTCTTTCTCTTTGACACTGGTTTTCATGCTGGTTTTCACACTGGCTTCCGGTTTCAGATGTTTCCGGCTGTTTACCGTTCTCTCTCTGCTCTCCTCTCTGTATTCTTCCAGGAATACCTGCCCGGATCGACTATCCGGCAGTGCAATCGTCGCCAGCCCATATGCTTCACAAAGACGGTTGGTAAGAGGCTGTATCTCCGCTGCCCAATCTCCTTTTTTGTAATGGTATTTCAACCCGGTACGGAAACTGACACTGTTAAAAATGATATGACCATGGATATGAGCGGTATTGTCATGTACCGCATACAGCGCTTCATAGTCCTTTCCTAAATATTCCTTTGCAATCTGCCCACAATCTCAAAGGCAGTATCCGCATCCACTTCCCCCTCCACAAAAGACAAAATGAGATGATATCCCTGCCGCCCACCAGTTTTGTCAAACAGCTCTTTGGTCTGCCACATCTGTTCATATCCCTGTTCCTTTTGGCAGTTCAAGGCTCTCACCAGCCGCCCTTCGCTCGTTTTCTCTGGTGCCAGAATATAAGCAAGTGCCTGTTTCAGGTGTTTTCCTTCATATCCGACACCGCAGCTCCGAATAGAAAGTATCTTGCTGATTGCCAACGTTTTCTGCCGCCCTTCCTTCGTTTTTACACAGATAACCGTTTTTTCTGTCCGTCCATCCACCATCGTTTATCAGTTTCCCAGTTTATCCACCGCTTCCCTGACGATCCGGGTAAGTTTTTTCATACAGGCGCACAAAAGCTCCCGATCCTCTGTGCGGTACAGCCTGGAATGATAGTTTCTGGTGATCTGGTTGATGTTGTTTCCAATCGCATTGACCTCCTCTATCAGGTCTTTTAACAGAAGCCGGATTTCCGGGTAATCCTTTGGTTTTTGTGACAACAGCAGGCGGAGATAGGCAGATTCGTTCATCCCTCTTTCCTGTGCCTGTTGCTTTAATCGCTCCGCTTCCTGTCTGGTAAGACGGAACGGTTTGATGATATCCCGTTTTCTACCTCTGCCTGCCATGTTCTTCTCCCTCCCGTTTCACAGTTCTGTTCCGGCTTCGCAGGGCATTTGCCAGATACGCACGTTGTAATACACGTGCCTCTGGTTAGGGGAAAATCCCCTAAAACCCCTGTGCCGTCAAAGACGGCAAAAAATGCCGTCACTTTTTGACTCTCTCTGGTCACTTTGCCGTCATATTTGCCATTCTGCCGTCACTTTTTGCCGTCACTTCTCTGTCCCTCCTTCACCGTTTTCTTCCTGTTTCCTGCCCTCTTCTTCTGTTTTTACTGGTTTTCTCTGTTTTTCTCCGCTCTTCCTGCAGCCATTCGTTGTAATCCTTATAAGGCAGTGGAGGCGGGCAGTCCTCCATCTCATATCCCAGCCTGGTATACTTCTCTAATAAAGCCTTTGTTGCTTTCCTGCCTGGTCCATCCCGATCCAGGCAAAGCCGGATCTGCCGAATTTCCGGGTAATCCTGCAGAAAGGTAGCAAGCGGCACATCAGACAGCATTCCCAGCGCTAACAGGCTGCTCTCCCAATCCTGAAAGAGATCCAGGTAGCTCATCGCATCAATCGCTGCTTCCAGAACCACCACCTGATGGCTCCCCTTCCGGTACCAATGAAACCCATATCGTTTATCACTTCCTGCCACATCGCACCGAAAGCCTTTTCCTTCCCGATCCATCGTTCCTCTTAAACTGGCAAACCGGGTTACTCCTGTTTTATCGTTCCCTTTAAAGACGATGTTGTGGTAAGGAAGGCTTTCATAAATCAGCCCGGCGGAGACAACAGCATCGATGACCTCTTTGCTTAGTTTTCTTTCTTTGGTGAGATAAGCATACAGGCGGCGGTTATCCGGAGCAGAAGCAGGCAGGACAAATGCGGTTTTGCTCTCCTGTGCTTTCGTCTTGTGTGGAAGATTCTGTCTGTACTCCCATCCTGTTAAGTTCTCTCTCCTTTCCCCGGCAAACTCCAATAACCAGAAAACGGCTTCTCTGGTTCCCATCCCGGCAAATGTTTTTAAAAAATCAATCTGGCTCCCACCTCTCCCCTCTGTTTCATATTGTCTCGACCACCGGAACCAACTTGTTCGGTGATAAATCCGAATCGAATCCATTTCCTTTAGTGTATGGAACTGTCCGACTCGCCTCACCGTATACCCCAGCTTTGCCGCCACTTCACAGAGATCGGTGCTTTTGGCTCGTTCCAGTTCCTCTGTCGTAAAGTGTCTGCTCTCCAACCGTTCTCTCCTGCCTCTCTGCTACTTTGCTCGCCGAAAAAGAAAGCTCCCGGTAATCCGAGCAATAAGAAGGATGCGGATTTTCCAGTACCCCTTTTTCCCGAAAGCTGAAATATTCCCGGTTATCTCCGCCGACAATGACATGATCCAACAGAGGAATTTCCATCATATTCCCCAGCTGTATCAGCTTATCTGTCATGATACAGTCTGCCCTGGAAGGGAACAGCGCACCAGACGGATGATTATGGAGAACAATCAGGCTGGCGGCATTGGAAAGAATACTGGTTTTGAACAGCTCTCTGGGAGATAGCCGACATTCGTTGAGTGCTCCTATGCTGACAAAGTTACAGTTGATCGGCGTCCCGTCTGCTCGCAGGTTGATCGCGCACACAACTTCCCGATCCACCTCGCATAAAATTTCCCCTAATACCGCTACCGCGTCCTCCGGAGATTGGATTTTATGCTCTGACAGAATCGGAACATCCCGTATCATACGAATTGAGACCACCTCTAACGGATACGTTTCCTCTATCATTCTCTTCCCCCTTTCCAAATAGAACAGTTAGGATAAACTCCCCTGTCTGAGCATCGATCCACTCCCTTATCGCTTCCAGCTCTTTTCTTCCTGTTTCCATACTGCCTCCTTTCCCTTGTCCAGCACATCGGGTTCCATCTGTTCCGTCAACCTTCCCACTTTTTCTTCTGTCCGCTCCGGTTGAGCCATTGCCAGAAAGATCATTCTCTGTTCTCTGTCATACTGGTAAACCTGATCGGAAAGGCGCTCCTCCTCTGGAACCTGAATCTCATTCACCTCGGATACGATTGCCTGCAAGTCTTCCGGACTTCCAAAGGAAACAGAGACAGCCAGAAACTCGTGAATAGAAGAAGGTAAAAGGTACAGATCGCTTCCTACCCGTTCTGCCAGATCGTGCAGTTCCTCTTCATACAGAATCACAACGGCTCCTTTTTGTGCAGTTTCGTTTGAGATCAGATACATCTCCATTTCCGGGAATTCCAGAGAGTATTCTGGTTCTTCTTCAGAATAGCATCCCGCCATCAGTTCTTTCATCGTTTGGATCACCGGCGGAAACAATTCCCTGGTATCCGTTCTGGCTGCCTCATACAGTTCCTGCTCCGTCATTCCAAGCTTTCTGACCATCTGGTTTGTAATCGGCATCTCACAAAAAAGATTTTCTTCTTTTTCCCATACAATCGAATAAACCACTGATAAATCACAGAAAGCCCGATGCGGACTTCCAGCAAGTAACGCCTGATTCTGCTCAGTGTTGACCAGAGACATAACAAAGGCTCCCTTTTGAAACGGAAGCCCTGCCTGCTCTAGCCGCCAGGCATTCTGATATTCTGCCATACCTATTTTCCTCCTACTTTTTTACGGAAAAGGGATGCCCCTAAACACCTCCTATCGGACATCCCTTTTTCTGAACGGACTATTTTATCTTAAATTTTACCTTAGTCTTATTTCCAGCCTTATCCGTCACAATGAGCTGATACGTTCCTTTCTTGGATACCCGAATACCAGAGGTTATCTTTTTCCCATTTAACGTCGCTGTTTTTACCCCGATGTTATCCGAGAACGAAAGCTTCACCGTTTTCCGATAAACCTTGTTTGCTTTGACTCCTTTTACCACCGGCTTTTTAGTATCGACATAAAAGCCTGGTGTTTTCCGAATCGTAGACTTTCCGACCTGATTGACTGCTTTCAGGTACACCCGTTTCGCCGTACTGGAAGCAGAAATCGTAATCTGATTGCCGGAAAGCTTTTTCCATGCCAGTTCCCGGTTATCTTGTCCCCGCTTTGCAATTTTGTAGTAATACGTACAACCTGCCTGTGTGGCTACTGTAATCGTAACTGTCTTTGCCGCATACAGCTTGTACGTATTCGGAACGGATCGCTTCACCAGTTTTACTCCTTTTAACGTCGAAGTAATCCGAAGAGCCGGAGCTGTTACAGCCACAAGGCTGCCCCCTGTCCCAGCGGTTCCACTCGACGAACCATTGCTGGTTGTGTTTCCGGTTGTTCCGGTTCCAGAACCACTTCCCGTTCCTGCACTTCCTCCAGAACCTGTACCGCTTCCAGAGCCTGTCCCTGATGTACTGCCACTTCCAGCAGAAGTCCCGCCGGAGCTTCCCGTGTTTCCACCAGAAGTCCCACCAGAAATACCGCCTGTGCCGCCCCAGCTTCCGGTATTGCCGCCGCCAGTTCCTCCGCTTCCGGTTCCACTGGTTCCTCCGGTACCGCCGGACGTACTACTTCCAGAAGAGCTTCCTTTCTTTGTCACCGTTACCTGTTTCGCCTCCGTCATTGTCTTCTGGTCATTCGATTCGGTTACTTCTACCTGATAGGTGCCTGCGTCCGCCTGTGTTACGGATCTGACCTCCAGCGCACTTCCGGTCACAGAAAGAACCTTGCCGTCCTTGTACCATACGAATACCAGAGAATTTTCCTCCAGGCTCGCTTTCGCCCTAACGGAAAGCGTTAGGGTTCCTCCCTCTTCTACCGAAGTAGTTCCGACTAATACTGCCTCCGGTTTCACCGCTTCCGGTTCTCCTGCTACCCCATCTACGATCGGATAACGGTATTTTGTATCCCCAATGACCACAAAAATCTCCGTAACGCCTTCTCCTATCGTCAAATGAAGGGCTCCATCTTCCTCCGGTTCTACCGTGCTGACGGTCTCCCCGACGATGACGGTTACGGCTCCACCAGAGGCATTCTGCAATCCATCAACCGGAACGGTAATTCCGATAATCGGATTCCCGTCTGCATCCTGTACCGTACCTGGATAACCGTCCGGAATTCGGAGTTCCACATCTGGCGCCACTGTTTTATCTAATGTTATATCCGCATTTCCTCCTGTGATTTCTACTGTTCCCTTCTCCTCTGTACTCTGATGCAATTCATAATTCCCGGTAAACGGAATAAATGTCCCTCCTGTCTGGAAGCCGTTTTCTCCAATTTTCACGTTTCCACCGGACAGGTCAAGGCGAGCGGTCAGATCATTATAATCGATCCCCTGATTTCCTTCGGTCACTTCAATTTCTCCTACGAAAGAAACATTCCCTGTTGTGATTTCGATGGAATGGGTTCCTTCTGGCAACAGCAGACTGGCATTCCCATTCAGATCGGTACGCACCGGATAATCCTTGCCATCGATCCGGATCGTAATCTCCTGATCGGCAAATGGAGTATGGATCTGGACTGCCCGAATCGGATTCCCTTTTGCATCGACCAGCTTTCCGGTAAAATCCTCTTCTACCTGAATCGGCTGTGTCACTGGTACGCTTTCCTCCAGAATCACCGTTCGATCTCCATCCTTTAAGGTCAACGTTCCATGGTTCTTCTCTTCTCCGTCGCCACTTCCGCCTCCTGTTTCTCCTCCGGTTCCACCACTGCTTCCGCTTCCCGTTTCTCCTCCGGTTTCATCCCCGCTTCCGTCTCCTCCTTCTGACGTTTCTCTGGCGATCACATGCAGGGTTCCCGGATAAGGAATTTCCTTCCCGTTTACGGTGATACTGTCCCCTTCTACGATCACGCTGCCTTTCGCCAGGTCTACGGTTGCTGCCATCCCGGAAAACTCCAGCTGATTTTCTTTCCCTGGCCCGACGGATAAAGTTCCACTCACACAAACGGCTCCGTCTGCCAGCTCTATGATGATAGCATACTCGCCCATCGACCGGACGATCGAAAACGCACCTTTCTCATTGGTTTCATACACAGCCTGTTCGGTACCAACTGTGACCAGCAGCTTCTGATTTGGAAATGGAGTCGAAACGCTTCCGACGTACTGCACCACTCCGTTTTTTATAATAGTGCCGGTAAATGCCTCTTCAACCTGAATCTGGATGTTGTCTGGAACCTCTCTGGACAGCTCTACTTCGGCATTCCCACTTTCCAGGATGATCCGTCCCTGCTCTGCTTCTCCGGTCATCAGGTAATTTCCACTAAACTGCCCGGAAGTGCTACTGCCAGAACTACTTCCTCCTGAGATTCCGCTGCCGGAAACGGTTCCTCCTGAAATGTTACCTCCAGAAGCATTTCCACCGGTGATGCTTCCTCCAGAAATACCAGTTATCGAAAATCCTTCTCCGGTCACTGTAATCTTCCCGTTTCTCGTATCTAACACACAGCGCATCTCATCCAGCCGGATTTCTTTTAAGGTACTGGAAACGGCAATCGCTCCCTGACTCCGGTACTCGATTCCGTCCGCTACTACTCCAAACACATGGTCGCGGCAGTTGGCAATGATCGTCAAATCTCCCTTCGCATTGGTGGTGATATCGTAGTATTTCTCATCCAGGTACAGCTTCACTTCCTGGGACGGGTACGGTGTCCGAATCGTGACGACCTGAATCGGCGCACCAGAAGCATCAACTAACAACCCGTCAAAGTCCTCGCACAAATAAATCTGGATATCTGGTGCCACCCCGTCTAATACGATGGAAGCGTCCGGTTTTTCTACTGTTACCGTATGCTTTTCTCCAGTCTGAATCAGACGGATTTCTGCATCACTTGGATACGTTGTCCCGGCAATGGTAATGGTTCCGTTTCCAATCGCGATATTTCCCTGGCTGATATCCAGACAAAGTGGCAAATCATCGACTAAAATATCCTGGTTGCCATAGACACGGATCGTCCCCTGATACTGTAACATACCAGTTCCAATCCGGACTTCATAGTCTCCTTCTGTTAACAGCTTTACAAAGCTGGTTTCCCCTTCCGGAATGGTAAGCTCTTCTTCGGTATCATTTAAGGTAAAAGCAACCGTTCCGCTTTCTCCTACGACAAAACCAATCCGATAAATCTGTTTCCCAGTCCTATCCATGAGAGGTGCCTTTAATTCCCCTACTTCCAGAGAAACTTCGGTTCCAAGCGTAATGTCCTTGCTGCCGTCTGCTCCGCCTAACGTTCCGATCTGCAACGTTCCGGAATCTAACAGAATCGTACCGGAAACACCACCTGTCCCATTTCCCAGCCGTTCGGCATTCAGGCTCCCTTCTCCGGTAATGGTCAGTGTTGCATCCGCTGCCACCTGAATGTCCCGGATCTGATTCTCTCCTTCTAAGACTAAGGTCACGTTGCAGCCCGAACCAACCACCAGCGTATCCATGGTCAGGTTCCGAGCCGTTAATATTTTGTTCCCTCCGACAATGGAAACCGATGCCTGCTCAGAAGAGCCGATAAGAGTAAAATCTCCATCATATTCGTAGGTTTCATTGGTATATTCATACTGGTTTTCCTGAATGATGGCACCATCGTAAGTGACGTTGATAATCCCATACGGATCAAGTGTAAAGACGTTTAACGAGGCAGAACGCTTTACCATCAGTGTTCCAGTATAAATTCCCTCTCCTTCTATCTTTACTAAGTTTTTTCCAACTGCCAGATACGTCACCAGCTGCCCATTCCCGTTTAAGACAGCACTCCGCTTCAGAGAATTCGAGGAAACCATCACCTCTTTTCCCGCCAGCTCCTTTTGCGTATTGATAGTACACTTGGCAGCACTGGCTTCCTCACTGTTGCGGATATCCGTCTGATAAGAGAAGGTACCGCTTAAAACAGAAAGCAAATCAATCGTAATGACATCCCCGTACACCGTTCCGCCGCTGAACGTGCCACCCAAAAACGAGGAATCCCGGTAAACGGATTTTGTGCCGACTTCCTGGCTATCCCATTTTGTCCCTTTCTGGCAGGCAGTCTTCCGAATGGTAATTCGGCTGTCGGTCGCACTGATGCTGCCGCCATGCCCATCGACCGGATGTTTATCGTAAGAAGAGGTCATCCCGGAAAAGTAATAGTATTCTCCGGCATCCGCTCCGTTACAGGCAGTATCACATGTCACAACGGAATGTTCCGCTATCAGCCTGCCGCCGCTCCCGCCGTTTGTTCCATTATAAGAAACAAAGTTTGTAGACGAGCTGAAGGAAATCCGTCCGATCCCCTTTCCGCCGCTCGCCAGGTCTTTACAGGTCAGCGTCGAATCCTGAACGGTTACGGTTACGCCGTTTAATCCTGCCTGGGTTCCCTGATCGCTGTCATAGGAAAGATCTTGCTGGGTTCCGACGTTTCCGGTTACGGTTACGACACTCCCATTGGTAATCGTCACATTGCTGGAGGACTGTGTGATACCGGCTTTGACACTGTAATAATAGCCACCAACCGTACCATCTCCGCCTTTTCCGCCGATCGCCACCGAACCGCCGACGGTCACATAGCTGTTGGCAATGACCACCTGTCCGCTCGTCCCGCCTGCAGAAGCAGCATAAGTAAATGAAGAGGTCGTCTGTGCGCCTGCTCCGCCGCAGGCAATACTTCCGCTGACCGAAACGGTTGCATCTGTAATCGTCACCTTCGGGGAAGCACAACCGCCCTGTGTGGCATAACAGTTTCCATAAGTCGCTCCGCTTGGCACGTAATACCAGGCAGTCCCTGCTCCGCCGGAACCAATGTTGCTGCACACAACCGTACAGCCATTGATATTGACATAAGCCCCGGTCTCTGCTCCTCCTACGGTACTGTCTCCGACTTTGGCTCCGCCGTTGGCATACGCAATGTTTCCAGTCGTCAACGTTCCCTGCCCGTCCTCGCCCTGCAGGTTGAGCGTCGTCTGAGCACCGCCAACAGCCCGGATACTGCCGAGCCGACACATTCCTCGCACGATAACCGTCGCCTGAACGCCGGAGGCTACGGTCAGAGTAGCGGTATTTTTCACGTTGTCCAGTAATACCGTACAGTTTGCTGTAATGTTAATTGGAATGTTATAAGTGGCGTCCGCATCCCCATATACTCGTAGCACACTTCCGGCTACATTGGCGGCTACGGTGCTGACGTATTTTAAGGATACCGAATCGTCTGGTTCTATGGCTGCTTTTGCCCGTATCATGGGTTTTCCTGGTACTGGTACCGGGAGTAATCCCAGCACCAGCATCAGGGACAGCAATGCTGCAAACAGCCTTTTGTTACGTTTCCGTTTTCTCATAGAAAAATCCTCCTTGTGTTTTGAAATCGTTGGAATGTTTCCTGCCAAACTTCCCTCCTGTCTTCTTTTCTGCCATATTTTCAAAAAAAGAACAGGGCTCTTCAGCCTGTTGTTTGGTTTCTTTTCTGTTATCTGACTCCTTTCTTTCTACTGTCATTCTATTGCTTTCTGCCTGCCCCATTGTTTCTTCTCTAGCTTGGATCAACGGGATGGATTCCGTTTCTGTGTACCCCATTTCTGCATCGTCCATTCTCCTGCTGCCTCCTCCTGGCAGGCACGAACCGATTCTTCCCACATCCGTTCCATCCGCTGATGGGATGCTTGTTGTACCCGGTAACGGCTATCATTCAGTACAATCTGAAGTTCTTCCTGTATCCCTCCCAGGATCTCCTCCTGTACCATATCCAATTCTATCTGCACCCCTCCGGAAGCAATAAAAATCGCGGTGCATACCTGTTCCATCAACGGATAGCCCAGCCTGGAAATCGCAAATGGCGTTACGCTGCATTCGGCTCCCCACCGAAACAGGTTGCAGGCGATCTCCGCCAGCTGGTGACTATCCTCCTGTTCCACGACTTCCTGCCGGATACTATCAAATGCAATTCCCCTGCTGCTCACATGCTTTCTTGCTACCTGAAATAGCTCCTCTTCACAGGTCAGCAGATAAAAAGCGGCCTGATAAGAAGCATCTATCGTTTTTCCCTCTGCCTGTGTCACCAATTCCAGATAGCGCTCTGCCTGATTCATTTTTCCCTCCTGTCTTACTTCCTGCCATATCTGCAAAAAAAGAACAGGCCTCTTCAGCCTGTTACTTGGTTGTTTGGTTGCTTTACTGATATCTGGCTCCTTTGCGCCTGTCCGCCTCCTTCTATCCGGACAGTTTTCTGTTTTAAGAGCTTGTAATACCAGTCAAAACCAGTCAGGAATTCCTCTGGACTTGCTCTGATGGGATGTCCCCTGTTCCAATCTTTCTTTTCGCTCATGCCCTCTCCTTTCCTGTTGCTACATCGTAATGCTTCTTATCCCCAGCGATTCGCCAATTCCTCTATCCATGGGTTGTCTTGCTCTGACTCCTCTGCTTCTTCTGACTCCCCCTTTCTCGCTTCTCCGACCCCCTGTTCTGGCAACGTTCCGATTCCTCCTGCCAGAGATGCCCCCAGCAGACGAATCAGTTCCTCTTTCATCCAAAGCTCCTGTTCCTGCCGAAACCGCTCCAAATCCTCTACAGTAACATAAGGAACGGTTTCCCGTTGCGGATGAGAAAACGACTCCTCCTCAAAACTTCGGATATAAAAATCCAATGCCCGGATGATAAACAGATTTTCCGAACGGTGAATTTCTTTGTTTAAGTTCTCCAATACCTCCTGAATGCGCCGCTGTTCTTCTTCCTGCAGATTTAAACGCAGAGAATGCTTGACGATGTTCCGTCCTACCATTCCTATCTCACCTCTGCTTCTAATGTCTTCCGGTTTGCAGCCAGGTAAGCCCTTCCCAGGTATTCATAGCCTTTTGCGTTTGCTTTGATATCCTGAAAATACTGAACGTTTCCTCCCATCGGCTTCCCAAACCGTTTCATAACAGTAGCTCCTCCCCCTACAAAGACGATCGGTGTAATATCCAGGTTGTAGCCATGCTCCTTTAGCATATGGTAAACCTTCTCGGTAAACTTCCGAAGAGATTCCTCTACAATCTCCTGATAGACCTCCGGGAGGTTTGCTTTCCCGCCTACCATGATTTCCTGTATCAAATCTTCATCCAGTTCCTGTCCAATCCGTCTGACACATTCCTCGTTCATCTCCCGCATACAACGAATCAATCCCTGTGGTGTCGTGGTACATTCCGATTCATTTGGGTAATACTGATAGGTTGGCATAATGTCAATCGTCCAACTCCCGATATCCACAATCACCGCTCGTTCTGGCAGGCTTCGGATACGATCTGCTACTGCCGCATAGCATTGTGGAAAAACGGATACTCTGACCAAATGAACCTGGTACTCCTCCTGTTCAAACCGGAACCGAATCTCCCGGTTACGAGACAGATATCGGATAAACTCCTGCTTTTCCGCTCCGAATCTCGTCAAGGGTAGCCCGGCAGCCAACAGGATATTTCCTTCCTGCATTCCTCTTCGGTGCATCTCTTTCCCAAGAGCAGCCAGCGTCAAAAGGTAAAAGGTGTCATTTCCTACCTTATCGTCCATCACCTCCAGCCGTTTTCCACCTGCCTTATAATAAGCACC
>CAJUFW010000010.1:0-11591 GCA_910585655.1 uncultured Lachnospiraceae bacterium | reverse complement strand
CGTTCCATTCCACAATGTTTGTGGAAAAAGCGGGTTCTGTCGTAATCTCCTTGATACCAGTCGTAAACACCTGACTGACGGTTTTCATATTCGACCAACCATGGTCAACTCCAATGACTTCAATTTGTTTCTCCATCCTCTTCCTCCTGTTCCTGTGCAATGTGCTTCTTTGTCTCCTTTCTCTGGGGCTTTAACAGCTTTTTCATACAGGGGAAGCAATAGCGTTCTGACTGCCGGTAAGGACAGCCTTCACATTCCTGCTTTCTGTCCGACCTGAAGGCATCCGGTTTTTTGATTGGTTCTTTCCGTTTTTCCCGGACGCAGCTTTTCGCTAGACAGCCCCGACGATTATCATAGAAAAACCGACACCGCATACAATCTTTCAGATCCTGCTCCAGCCCTGTCCGTCTGGTTGTTACCGCTGTCGCTGTTACTCTGATTGACTTTGGGAGAACTTGTCTTCTGACGTTAATTCCCATCCGAATCACCTGCCTTCCTTGTGGCAGTCATTCCTGACGCTCTCCCAAAGCCCTTCTCTTTCTTGTTGTATTTCGTTCTAGGCTTCCTTTGTTTTGTTTCAGGCCAAATCAGCTCTTTCCTTGTCATGCCTCTCTTCCCTCTCCCTTCCACGCAAAAAAGGCAGGGCCAGATTAGCAATGCACAACGGAATCTCCGTTTTAAGAGCTAATTTAGTCCTGCCTCAAATGGAATTGTCTTTGTTTCACCTCCATTTCAAGAAAGCCATCCCATAATCGCATTCATAATCGACCATTCTCTGACTTTCGTAATGTAGGTTTTCGATTTTGTTCAGCGCTGTCCTAATCTTGACCTAAAATGGGCTTAAAAAAATAGGACTAAATCAGTGCAAACCCTTGATTTTATTGGGTCTCTCTTAATTTAGTCCTATTATACCACCGGCAAATCCCAGATAAATTATTTCATAATCGCTAAATTTCTCTATACTTCCCTCTATATCAGGGCGTGTCGAAGCATTTTGCTGTTCCTGATTTGCCCGGCAGGAATCCTTATTATAGTCCAAATCTGCCGAAGTATATGGAACACTCGGTTTTATCTCATAAAGCTCTGCTCCCGTTACCTCTGCAATCATTTCCGCTACTCCTTTTGTCGTATTAGTTGCAGAAAAATATGCTACCAGGGTCTTTTTTGTAGTATTCGCTGTTGTGTCGGAATCCCCGTTATCCGTAACAGAATCCGAAGTCGCCGGCTTTGTCACCTTCAGCTTAAATGTCACCTTCTTACTTTTATAGCCATCCGCCTTTACCGTAACACTTATCGTAGAAGTACCTTCCTTCTTTGCCTTCAGTTTCCCACTTTTATTTACAGAGACAACAGACGGTCTGGATATGTCTTATTCCTTGGGCATTTTCTTATACTCCCCTGGTGTCATGCCTAACGTCTTCCGAAACAAACGATTTAATGGCTGCGCATCATAAAAACCAACTAGCTCTGCTACCTCTTTAATACTATAATCAGTATCTGCCGCCAAAAGTACCTTTGCCCGCTCAAATCGCTGTAAATTGATATATTCCAGCAGCCCATAACCCTTCCAACGTTTAAACTGCTTGGAAAGAGTGGAAATGTTTTGACCATATTGTTCTGCAATCGCACCAACTGTCAATTGTGCTTCTCCATAGTGTGCTTGGATATACAGGGAAATTTCCTCTATTTGCTGCTCGCTTATTTCCTTGCTGCTTTGTACTTCCTTTTGCGGTAGTTCTTCTGATATTCCGGCAATCAATTCGGAAAACCTAGCCACTGCTTCTTTGATTTGATGCTTTTCTAACGCCTGCAGCAGCCTTTCGCTCTCCTTTCTCCAACCATTTTCCTGCTGTACATTTACTTTTGAAAAAAATAAACTGGCACTATACTCCTTTGGATTCCAATTTCGATATTCCAGCAATTCGCTGATATCCCGATAACATTGCGGCAGACCTTCCAGCCCATAATGCCGGCAACTCACACTGACAGCAAGCTCTATAGAATAATATTGAAGAAAAAATTCCTTCAATTCTTCTACAAGTTTCAAAAAAGTCTGTTCCAGTTTCTCCTCTTCTCCATCCTCCGGCACATTAACTACAGAAAAAATCATCCCTTCTGTCTCAGCTTCTACAGATGGATAAAATGGTTCTATTAGTTCATGCAGCACACTTTCTACTGCAAAAACCGCCAAATCATACTCCTGTGAAGTAAGCGGCTCTTTTCTTTCCCATATTTTCCCCAGCTCTAATAATTCAATTCCCAGTACAATAAACCCTTTATAACAAAAACCTGCAATCCATTCCTGTAAACGCTCCTCCCACAGTTCTGGCTTCCGATACCCCTTTAACATAATATTCATATAGGAATTCTGCACAGATACCTGATTTTCTGCCAATTCTGACTGACTCTGCTGATAATCCTCCAAAAGCTCTTCCACTAAGGTGCGGATCTGTACAAACTCATCTTTCTCATCTCTCTCTTTTTTCTTTCCTCTAGTGACAAACTGCAACAGTTCCTTTAACGGCAGATATTGCAGCTTCGCCAAGTAATAAATCAAAGCACTGCCAACCATAATACAAGCCCCAATATAAATAACCAGTAAAAAAATCATATCGTTTACTGTTTTCTGATATTCTTGTCTGGACACCTGAATGAGATAGGATAAGTCATATCGTTCCGAATCCTGCAACAACAGGAAATGTTCCTCATCCCGCATCAGCCAGTAAGAGCCCATCAAGCTAGCCCGTAAACGCCCCTGCTTAGCAAAAGTTTGTTTCTCCTCCTCTGCCCGACGCACCAGTTGTATTGCTTTCAAAAAAGAATACTCCTCCATTCCAATCCACTTTTCATCCGGAAATACTAAAAACAGCTTTACCTCTTCGTTTTCCATCATTTCCCATATATAGTGTTTATCCAAGTATAAGATAACGCGGACGGACTGTTCCTCTCCAGAATGAATGGAATATAAATAAACTAATCTATCTTCTAACAGCCGAAGCTCGCCCCGAAAAGTTGTCGAAACCAGTTTTTCCCGAAATTCTTCTAAAGAACAGCCAAAGCGCTTTTGTTCAAATCCCTTCATATCCTGCAAAGGACAAAAAAGATCATTTGTAATGATATCATCCTGCTTTGGCAAATAAAGATATAATTCGGAAATCATACCATTAATCAGCTTATAGTTTGCAATCTGTTTTTCAATTTCTAACACTTTCAATATTTGCTCCGGCGTATACTCCCCGCCGTCGTTTCGCTCCAATGCCGCTACCGCCCTGGAATTTAGCAGACTGTAGCAAATCTGATACAAACTTTCCAATTCCTTTTCCAAATAAGTCTGCACCGAATACATCGCCTGATGCTGAATCCGGTGTACATTCTTCTGCTCTCTTGCCAGGGCATCTCCATAAATAATCCCTCCAAACAATACAGGCAGCGCCAATACAATCCCATAAGAAAGCATCCAACGGCATAAGGTAGCAGAAATTCTTTTTGAAATATAGCCTTTGATCGTCGCTCCTGCCATAGTTACAGCCCCCTTTTTTCTTATGACCTAATTTTACAGAGCCTTTGGAACGTGTTTCTTTCGGAGACTCTGTGCATGCAACGCACAAAAGTACAGGATACGAAACGTACCCTGCACCTCCGTTTTTCTTTGTAACAATCCGTTCTGACAGCCTTCCCTTTTATAAAAAGGTATGTACATAAGGATGTTCTTTTGTAAATTCCGGCCATTCTATCTCTTTGCTATCCTCTGATAACGATGTTATTGCCCCGTTCGCCATTCTGCCGGATGGATTTCCTGTTTTCATAAAGTTAGTCCAACAGCAAAGCATTTCCTCCGATACCCGGTAATCTGCTTCTTCCTTTGGTCTCCAGCTCCGATCCAACGTCCCGAACATATACCAAAGCTCACAGGAATGAAAAGCTCCTGCTTCATCCCCCAATGGCTTTCTGGCAAAAAAGTAGTTGTAACAATGTCCGGTACGAAGAGAATAGCAAAGTTTGCTCCATTTGATAATACTTTGATACATCACGGTTTCCGTATCCGGTATCCGCGCCGGATCACAGCCCATATCATGGGAATTTGAACCGATTATATAATCAATCGGATGAAGCCGCCCAGCGGCAATCGACTCGTCCAGTCCGCCCTTTAACAATCTTCCGTCTTTGACCACAGAAAATACAAACGGCATCTCCGGCCAGCCCTTTCCCCCGGCTTTTTCCATAACCCTTTGCATTGTCTCCTCTTGCTGATGCTGCAGCTTCTCCGCAGGAAGGCTTCGCAACTGCTCTAGCAAGGAACCATCCGGGTAAAACTGTCGAAAATAAGCTTCATTTTTAGCGGCAGCCTCCTGCCAGGAGAGACAATGACTTAAAAAGCCTGCTTCATACCCGCCTCCGCTCTGTAAAATCGCATGCTGGTACAAGCCCTTTGTCTCTTCAGCACAGCTTAGCACGGAAATACTCATACTCCCTGCCGATTGCCCAAATACTGTGATGTTTTCCGGATCTCCACCAAAGGCAGCAATGTTTTCCCTGACCCACCTGATAGCAGCAATCTGATCCAGTAAGCCAACATTCCCACATGTACCGTCCCCGTTTTCCTCTGCCAATTCCGGCAGCGTCAAAAAGCCCCACATACCCAGTCGGTAATTGATTGTGACAAGAAGTACGCCCCGTTTGCAGTATGCCTCCCCATCAAAGCTTATCGCAGAACTATAACCACTGGAAAAGGCGCCGCCATGAATCCATACCGCCACTGGATATAGTGGTGGTGCGATCGAAGAAGGTGCCGGAGTCCAAATATTCAGATACAGGCAATCCTCTGACATTGGAACTTGATATTGTGGTTCAGAATAAAATTCCTTTTCATAAAAACTACTGCTTTTAGCGCGTTGGGTACATTTTGGCGAAAATTCCTGCGCCTTTCTCACTCCCTCCCAGGCTTCTGTTTCCTGTGGCGGTCGGAAGCGTAAATCGCCTGTCGGAGATTTGGCATAAGGGATCCCTTTAAAAACGGCATAATCTCCTTTATCAATACCCTCCAACTTCCCCTTTTTGGTCGTTACCTGATATAATCCCATCTTTTTCTTTCTCCTATTTCTAGTTCCGCACATTTCCCCAATACTAGCGGGATGAGTAGCGGTCTGCCTGTGCCTGACGAATAGCTAGGCATCTTTCGATACCATAGTCATAAATGGACTGTACAAAACTATCATAATTGCCCATTGAATCCGCTCCAATGATAAACTTCACTGTATTTTCCTGTACCAATGTCTGAATATCTGTATAAATCGAATTAAATTCTACCTGCTCTTCATAGGTCATATCATCTAAATCTAAACACATGTCCCGATTCTGTCCGCTCCAAAGCATTTTTCCAGCCAGTTTTGGCTCTAAATTCGGATACAGAATGTTCAGATATTCCCAATTATAAAATCCAATTCCTGACGAAGCAACAGAGTACAGAGAAAGCGCATCTTTTGAAGTATAGCCGTCTGGATTATTTAAAATCAAATCGGTAAATTCATAAGTTCCATTTCCATCGGTTGTATAGGTTTCTCCCTCTATTCCATAATAGTTATATTCCATTGCCTCTTTAGAATAGAGATAGTCTAACCACTTTACTGCCAAAATCGGATCCTTGCAATTCGCTGATATAATCGTATCCCCGGCTGTAATATTTGGAGTATAAAATACTTTTGGAATATCCCCGTCTTTAAGAACCGGATTTTCAACTGCAACTACTTCAATAGAATTATTCGGATATTTTCCATTCTCATAATATCCGTCAGCCAGATAACTCCAAGTTACATTAAATGCTCCTGTTTTATCATTATAAATATATTCGTCCGGAGCATTGAACGCCCCACCCCATCCTACTGTAACAAAATTTTGATCAATCAAACCTTCTGCATACCACTCCCGGAACAATTCTACCCATTGTTTATATCCTTCTTCCAATGGTCCGAAACCGATTGTACCGTCTGATTTTTTATAAAACTCACTCGCTACGCCATAAGCAGTTAAAAAGGGTTCCATTATTGTATAGCCATACTGTCCAATAGAAAGAGGAGATTCTGCTCCTTTTTCATCATGAAATGCTACTAATGTCTTATGCCAATCCTCAATTGTAACCGGAACTTCCAAACTTAAATCATCCAGCCAATCTTTACGGATTGCCAAGCCATTCCAAGCTGGTTCTTCTGCAGCAAACATCTGATTATTCCCAAATACGGTTTTTACAAAATGGAATTTCCCATCACTGGCTGTCACTTTTTTCCGAATTGTATCATTTGCCGTTACTAAGGCATAGTAATTAGGCATATACTGTTTTACAAGTTCATCACAATCTAAAAACATCCCATCATCAATTCCCTTTTGATTTCCTCCTGTGTAGGTTCCACCCCACATCATATCTGGTAAATTACCGGATGCCAGCAGTAAACCAAATTTTTCAGAAGCTTCCCCCTGACCAACGGTTGTCCAATTTATATGGATGTTTGTCCGTTCCTCTATTTTCTGGATAGATGGTAAATCATTTAAATCTTCTACGAATTGATTCGAGTAAGTACGCCATACAGAAAGCTCTTTCTTTTCCTCTGTTAAAGGAAGTGTAAGCGGTTCCGGCTCTCCTGTTATTGCAGCATCTTCCGCATTACCCTGATCCGGAGTATCCTCCTTTGCCCCGTCTGTAGTAGACGGCGTTTTCTGAGAATCATCTTTTCCGGAGTTTTCCCTCTTTCCACAGCCTGCCAATACCATGCTGACCGTCAACATCAGACACAATAACAGGCACAGCTGCCTGCTCTTTTTCTTTTCCTTTTTCACGTTTCTTTTCCTCCTTGTTAGGTTTGTTCTCTGTCCCGGCAGAAGGAAGCAAACTCCTCTGCCATCGCAAGATTATCATAAACCAGACGATACAAAAGGGAAAGAATCAATATTTTCTGGGAAGATTTATTTTTTGAAAGCAGAAGAAAAGTCTGATTTTATCAGGACTTTACCTGATTTTTCAAATTCGTATTCCCAGAACATAAATTTCTTTTTAAAATAGCAACCCGGGGGCAGTCTAAATTTCCACGCCGCCTACTTCTTTTCTATAATCAATTAACGTCAACCGCTCATTGATTCGCCTTGGCTCCCCTACCCGTACATAGCCTAATTTTTCATAAAGATAGCAATTCCCTTTTTCCTCCAGCAGTGTATCCAATATCCAGCATTTGCAGTCGCTGTGCAGTTTTTCGATTTCCTTTAACGCCGCCTGGGCAATTCCTTGATTCTGATATTCCGGCAGAACGGCAAGTGCCGCTATCTTACAACACTCTTCGTATCTTATAATTCTTACCGCGCCGACAATACGATTATCTTCTATAAAAACATAGCCCTGTGTTCCGACCTTTGTATATTTTTCTAAAACCACTTCCTTACTTTCCATATAAGGGTTGGTTTCCGTATCCTGGTATCGTTCAAACAACGGCTTATAGGATACCTGTTGAACACGAAATACGTCTTCGATGTCTTCCTTTAAAAATTTCCTTACTATCATAACGTTTCTCCTTCTATCCCTACCCGCTTCATACAAATCCAATAATTTCTTTCTGCCATACCTGCTGCTTCCCGAATATTTTTCTCCAATTCTGCCCGGGTCAACAACCAATCCGCCCGCACACAGCCAAGGCTTAGGCACCGCTGTATTTCTTTGATTTCTTCCTCACTCATCCCCTTGCGTCTGCTATGATTTAACACCAGCTTTGCCGCCCTGTCATAAGCCGGATGGGCAAACCGACCGGAGGAAGCCTGGTATTCCAGCTCGAATATCCGATTCCCGGCGTTTTTTCCCTTCTCACGTCCGACTTCCGGCAGAAAACAGCTATCCTCCGAGCTTTCTGTCATATGCAGATAATAAAGCGAAGCACGCTCCTTTCCCTCCTGCTTCCGTACAATCCGCCCCAGGCGTTGAGTGCGCTGCCGCTGCGCAGAGGTTCCTGATAAAATAATTCCGACCGAGACTTCCGGGATATCCACGCCCTCGTCCATCCCCTTGCAGGCAATCAAAATCCGCAGTTCTCCCATCCGAAAGCGTTCCAGTGCATTTTTGTTCGCCTGTGGTCCCATTTTAGAATGATACCGTCCCACTCGCCCCGGATATTGTTCCTGCAAACGCTGATACAGTTCCTCTGCCTGCTCGATCCGCTCCCCGAAAATAAGAATCCGCTCCTGCGGATCCAGACGCTCAATCAGCTCACAGGCACAGGCAATCCGGCTGGATGCCTGACAGACCAGACTTTTCCTTTTGTATGAAAGCATCATATATTGTGCAGCCGTCTCCGCCAGCCTGGGATTTTGGTTCGCTGTCAGCATTCGCAGAGTTTCAAAACGTTCCTTTCCTGTCAAATATTTGAGTTCTGGATGCAGCTTTTTCAACTGATAATCCAGATACAGCAGCCGTCCGGTCATTTCCTCATACTGCTCCCGTTCCTCCTCTTGGAAAAACAGCCCGATATGATAACAGTCATAGTGACAGATGGTGCGCTGGAAGGCGGCCTCCGTCATTCCGTACTGATAAATTTTCGCGCCCAGAACAGAAGCCAGATAACGCCGATCCTCTCCGGAGGGAAGCGTGGCCGAAAGCCCCAGAGAGAAAAACTGCCCCGGACAGGAACTCAGGTAAGGCAGAAACTCAAAAATCAACTGATTCTGTCCGCTGGCGTAATGATGACATTCGTCTGCAATCAGCAAAACCGCCTCGCCGTTTCGCAGCTCCCAAAGAATCTGTCTTGCCAGCTCGTAACGGGCGGAATTCACGACATAAATCATATATTTCCGGCTTCGGGTGCGGGCTGTCTGGGAACTTGCGTTTTTTTCAGATGCTGCTGATTCGGTTACAGCAGGTGTTTTGTAGCCGCCGCCACGCAAGCCGATTTCCATTAAAAGATTTCTTGTTTGATGATTCCCCGTTTGGAGATTTTTTATTTGCTGCCTTTCCACTTGGCTGGTTTCTGTTTCCTTCTGCTCTAAAAATTCCCGCAGCGCCTGGTTCCACTGACGTAGCAGGCTTCCGGTCGGAACGACGATTTTTACAAAAAGCTCCTGGCCAAGCGCCTCCTCTAACCGGGCAGCAGCTTCCAGTGCCAGACGGGTTTTCCCGGAGCCGGTGACGGCCTGCACCATCCCCCTGCCGCGGTTTGCCATCCAGCGGGAAAGACACTCCTCCTGCCAGGGGTAAAGAGTCTGCTTCATATCTGCCTCCTCTCAATACCACATGGATATCGTTCGATTTGGTAGTGCTTTCCCTCCATTTTACTACATTTCACCTCGTTCCGCTACCGCCTTTGACAAAATTTTTCGTTTTTTCTCCATTTCTTTATTGAAAATCCTCTTCTATTCCGATATACTGGAAAAAAATATAGAATCCGAGGAAAAGCATATGAATTATGAAGAATTTTATCAAGTCCTGCAGCCGCAGGAAAAGTCGTTAAAGGAGTGTCTGGCTTCCTTGCAGAAGCTATTTAAGGCAGTAGGAAAGGAATCGGCAGGCGGCGACGTAAAAAATCTCGTCAAGGATCTGGCTGCGATGGCAGAGGCTGCTGCTTCTCTTTCTGCATCTATCGAAGAAATCCGCACGACGGCGGAGGGCTTTGATTCCAAAGCCTATTTTGAGTCCGGGGAGTTTGCTCAACAGATGTTAGATACCTGTGTGGAAAAGGGCGTGGATGTCCGCGGGGAGTTCCCAATTTATGAGATGTTTCCGTACCGCGTTCGACTGGACGCGGAAAATCAGGATGTGTACCTGGATCGGAAGAAGGTACAATGTATGAGACCGCAAAGCCTGGTGGAGACGGTGAAAAAGGGACAGGAGAAGCTGAACAAGGCATCCTTTAATCCACAGAGCTTTGCCAGTGAGTTGAATGAGGCTTACGATTTGGCAGTACTAAAGCTGAAACGCCAGCCAGGTTCAGATATTTACTTATTAAATCTGTATAAATTCCTGACACCAATGAGCCGTTTCCGTAAGGATTACGACCAGCAGAGCTTTGCCTTTGATTTGGCCAGGCTTTATATCGACGGGACAAATGAAACGAAAAACGGAACCAAGTTCCAGTTCGGTCCAACCAGAGAGGGGAAAAAGACCATCCGTATCCTCAAGGCAGACGGGCAGGAGGAGTTTTTGGCTACGATCCGCTTTTACCGGGACGATTCAGAGTAACACAGAGTAAGGAGCTGTTAAAAAAGAGCATTGTAACAGATATCAGGGAAGGTATCTAATGCAGGACACAATGGTATGAATTCCTGACCAAAGAGTACGGGAGAACAATGAGGTATTACGATGAATACAGAGTTTACAGGAAATACAAAATTCGCAGGAGGCACGGAATTTCCAGGTTCACCAGACAGACCGGATCCTTACAGCATTCTTTCTGCAGAGCGGCTTACTTGTGGAATTCAGTTTTTGGCAGATTTCTGGAAGGAAAAATATTTTCAGGAATATATCCGGGACGGCGGCAGCAAAATCAAATTTGTCACCGGGCGGCAGGGAAGTGGAAAGACACATTTTTTACGGCTGATGGCCTCAATTGCCCGGCAGGAGCAGTACAAAGTGGTACAGTTTTCTGCTAAAAATGTATGGATGCACGATTTCAAGGAGCTTTATGTAGAGATTTTTCATCAGTGCGATATTTTGGACTGCTTAGAGGCAGTAAGCCGCCATCTGATACAGGAAATGGGCTTTGAACCGGAGGAAATCCCGGAAGGGATGAAGTTTATTGACTACTTATCCCAAAATGATTTAGGAGATGCTCTTACCAAGCGGGAAATCCGTTCCCAGCTGCGGCAGATATTTTTAGAAAATCCGATGTTAGACAACAATTTCGCCCTAGCCTGCAGTATGCTGACCGGAAGTATTTTGGGCTATCCGGTGCTGGAGGAGCAGAACCGGGAGCTGCTTTTGGCCTGGTTAGAAGGCGACCGCACAATTAAGCTTTCTCAGCTGCGGGCTATGGACTTTTACCCTAGCCGCATCACCAAATACAATGCCAGACATATGCTTCGTTCACTTTCTGAAGTAGTGCGAATGGCGGGCTATCCTGGTCTGTTTATCATCATTGATGATCTGGAAATCCTCACCAGCCGTTCCGGTCTGGAGCCAGTGCATTATACGAAAATGAAGCGGGAGGATACGTACGAGAGTATCCGTCAACTGATTGATGATATCGACAGCATGAAGCATATCATGTTTGCCTATGCCTTTGACCGGGAGCTGATGGACAACGAAAATGCAGGCTTAAAGTCTTATCAGGCACTTTGGATGCGGATACAAAATGAAATCGTCGGAGAGCATTTCAACCGTTTTGCCGATATGGTAGACTTGGATCGTCTGGCGGCACAGGAATATACGACGGACGTGATCATCTCCATTTCCGAAAGCCTGGCGAATCTGCAGAAAAATATACCAGTCAGACCGCTTAGTGAACAGACTGCCAGAGATATCGCCGAGCAGGCGCGTACCAGTGCGATTGGTATTCCTCAGTTAATTCAGATGGCAATTCAGGAGGTGAACGAGCATGTATGATATCGAAGCCAGGCACATCATTGAG
>CAJUFW010000009.1:36376-40280 GCA_910585655.1 uncultured Lachnospiraceae bacterium | reverse complement strand
TCTTTTCCGCAATGCCATTATTTCCACTTTTATTGATAACGAGGAAATTCTTTCCTATGGGCAGATTATGGTCTTTTCCTCTTTGCTAAGCGGTCCGGTTTACGGGCTGTACCAGCTCTGTCAGACCTTTCTGCAATCTACCGGAAAAGCTACGTATGCTACCTTTGTTGCCGTTTTGGATAAAGGTCTGTTTTACCTGCCGATCCTGCTTATTATGAGCCGTCTGTTTGGGCTGTATGGCATCGTCTTTTCCGCCAACGTTACGTTACTTTGTTCCCTGATAACAGGCTGCTTTCTTAGCTTTCGTTGGAACCGGCAGGCAAAACAGATGGTGGCTTGCCTATAGCTACTCCTCTGATTTTGTCTGATCTGTCCTGCTGCCAAGCCTAGTAAACAGCCATACGACTGCAACGATGACTGCAATCGCCGCAAAAATCCCGGTCATACCACGCCACATAATTTCCCAGCCGACCGCCAGGTTTTCTAAATGCACAAGAAACATCTTTATCCTCCTATTTTAAGTTCCGTCTCTTCTCTACAATGCCCCTTTAAAGGGGAGAAATTTCTGTCGCAGAGAAACGCGCCAGAAATTCCTCCCAGGGGCATTTCCGTTTCGAGACTGTTTTTTTGAGCCCATCTAAGATGGGTTTAGTTCCGTTTTTACAGTAGGCGTGTCACCAGTTCGATTACCAAGCCGCCTGCTACTACCGATGCAATCTGCCCGGAAACGTTTGCTCCTACAGCGTGCATTAAAATGGCGTTTCCTGGTTGTTCTTTGTATGCCAGCTTCTGCACCACTCTGGCTGACATCGGGAAGGCAGATATTCCGGCTGCTCCAATCATTGGATTGACCTTATTTTTACTGAACAGATTTAATAGTTTGGCAAACATCACGCCTGCTACCGTATCAAAGACAAAGGCTAAAAGTCCCAGTCCCATAATCATAATCGTCTGTGCGTTGACAAAGGCTTCGGCACGCATACTAAAGGAAATTGTCAGTCCTAAAAACAAGGTGATCAGGTTGGCAAGCGTGCTTTGTGCCGCGTCGGACAGACTGTTTAATACGCCGCATTCCCGCAGGAGATTTCCAAACATCAGGAAACCTACTAAAGATACCGAGGTCGGCGCCACCATCCCTACAATTAACGTTACCACTACCGGAAAGGCAATACGCAGCCCCTTTGAAACATTTGCCGGATTGTACGTCATAGGAATACACCGTTCTTTTTTGGTTGTCACCAGCTTAATGGCAGCAGGCTGTACAATCGGCACCAGTGCCATATAGGAATACGCCGCCACGGCAATCGGACCGATATAGCGGGAATTTAAAATCTGGGATACTAAAATGGAAGTCGGACCGTCCGCCGCCCCAATAATCCCAATCGAAGCTGCATCCCGTAAATCAAATCCTAAAAGCAGCGCCGCCATAATCGTAAAAAAGATACCAAACTGAGCTGCCGCCCCAAAGAAAAACATTTTTGGCTGGGAAAGCAGCGGACCGAAATCAATCATCGCCCCGATTCCCACAAACAACAGGATCGGCATTGCCTCAGAAGCTTCAATTCCTACGGAAAACAGCCATTCAATGATACCCTTTACCTCGCCGATTCCGGTCAATGTCTGATTGATTGCTCCGGAAAAAGGAAGGTTGACCAAAATCGCGCCAAACCCCATCGGCAAAAGCAGAGACGGCTCATATTCCTTTTTGATCGCCAGGTAAATCAATAAAATACCGACGATATACATCACACACTGCTGCCAGGTGACAGCTCTGATTCCGTCCAATAAAAATTCCATACATATCCTCCTCGTAGTTGTTGTTTTGGGAAGGAGCGCCAAACGGCAACATCTTCCATTCGCGCGAGTGTGCAGCCTGCCCGGAGGGCTTTCCTATCATACAAAAAAAGACTTTTAACACACTATCGATATTGATAGTATGTTAAAAGTCTCGTACTTTCATTCTACCACCTGAAAGCTGCACAGCCATGACTTTCGTCAGAGATTGTTGACCATACAGGGCTACTACTCCCCTTTAACCAAGAGCAATATACCACATTCTGGGAATCTTGTCAATCTGAATTTTTTTAAATTCAAATCCAGTTATATCCCGGCAAGTAACTCTCCGATTTCTGCTTAGAAATACCCTCGTTCCTCGCAACATGCCAATACCTCGTCCAAATCCCGGCAAAGCAATCTGGTCTTTTGCGCGTAAACCGGCTCTGGTTCCTTCATATCCGGCACACAGATAACCGGAATCCCGGCACGCCACGCAGCCAGAATCCCATTTTGTGAATCTTCCAACACCATTGCCTCCTCCGGTCTTACTCCGCAAAGCTGACACGCCTTTAAGAAAATATCCGGCTCCGGCTTAGAACGCTCTACCTCATTCCCATTGACCAGACAGGTAAAATATTCTTCTATTCCGGCGCTTTTTAAATATTTTTGTATCGTCTCTCCTGCCGAAGAGGAAGCAACCGCACATAAAATTCCCCTTTCCTTCAAGCGTTCCAGCAAGCGATACAAGCCCTTTTTTACTGGGATCTGCTGCTCACCTAACAGCTCGTCAATCTGCTTATGCGCTCTCCTTGATGCCTCCTGACGCGGAAATTCCTTGCCTAACAGCTCCTCCGTCATTTGTTTGACCGCAGCAGCATTCGCTCCTACCGTCTTTAAGTAAAACTCTCTTGTCAGATCGTAGCCTAGTTCCTTAGCGGCTTCCCGGTAATAGCGGAAAAACAGATTCTCCGTATCAAACATCAAACCGTCCATATCAAAAATAACCAGCTTCACAGACGGTTTTGCATCAATCTCTGCAGCCTGGCTCCTTCCGATATATTCTGCCCGACAAAACGGTTCGTCCGGATAAGCCAGCATCGTCAAAGCTACGCTTCCTCCCTCTGCGTAAACTTCCAAAATCGAACGATCCCAATAAATTTCCAGTTCCTGACACTCCCATACAGAAGCTCCCTCCTGGATAGAACCTTCCGGCGGCTCTGCTACCGCCATTCCAAATGCCTCCGACGCAAATATTTTATCGAATGGCTCCTCCTTTTTGGCAGCTCCGGCTCCTCTCCATCCTGGCAGCACCTTTCTTCTGTCTACATACACACGGGACTGACCATTGATACCGATTTCTAAGATTTGACCGAGCCCGTTTTGCAGACGAACGCTTTCCCCAGCCCGTATCCCTTTTACCGATATATGGAATACCTCTGAAGTAATCGCCTGTTCCTTATGTTTCAGCACCATTTCCTGCATATGCGGCATCGTCTCTTTTGATACGAACGGCTGCTGTACCAAACACCAAACCGTTCTTTTGAGGTCGCTTTGCTCCCCTTTGTCAGAAATAGGTTCTGCAAGCCGTTTCAGTCTCAACCGTCTGGCAAATGTCATCTGCCCGCAAAATTCTCCGGTCGGAAGCTGATTGGCATAGAGCCAGTTAGAAGCCCAGCCGATCAGCACTCGTTCCGGACTGCCAAACCAAGTGACTCCGGCATAATTGTCATACCCAAAATCCAGACGCCTTGGCTCTTCCTCTTCTGCCACAAAGCGTTTTCCGTCAAACTCTCCGACAAAATACCAGGTAGCAGACCCCTTTGTCTCCGGTACGGCTCCCGTACTGACAAGCAATACCCATTTTTTTACTTTCTGACCGTCCGATTCTGGCTCCGTCTCTAGCGGAAACAAGTCCGGGCATTCCCATACCGCCCCTTCGCACCACTCCCCTGCCATACGAAATTCTCCGGTTTTTTCCCATTCCCGCAGATTTTCAGAAGCATAAAATTCTACCCGATCCCCTGCTGCCAATACGGCGCCAAAACAGTTCCTCTCCTCGTTCCAAAACACCTTCGGATCCCGGAAATCCCGTTTTTCCTGGTTAGATCGGAAGAGCACACGTCTGAAC
>CAJUFW010000009.1:36037-36366 GCA_910585655.1 uncultured Lachnospiraceae bacterium | reverse complement strand
CACTCTTTCCCTACACGACGCTCTTCCGATCTATCACCGGATTCTCTGTATAAGGTTCAAAATGAATCCCGTCCAGACTATACGCAATGCTTTGCTGCTCCCAGTCCCCGTGGCTGGTATACATGGCAATAATCGGAGGCTTACCCTCCTGCCCGAAACCGGAACGGTTCTCCTTGTCAACTACCGCGCTCCCGGAAAAAATCATCCCCAGTTTGTCCGGCTTCAATGCAACCGGTAAATACTTCCAGTTTACCAAATCCGTAGACACCACATGCCCCCAGTGCATCGGTCCCCAATGAGCCGCTTCCGGATAATATTGATAGCACAAA
>CAJUFW010000009.1:28894-36027 GCA_910585655.1 uncultured Lachnospiraceae bacterium | reverse complement strand
TCCGTCCCGATAAAACATCCCATTTGGATCGTTTAACCACATATTCTCTGGGGTAACATGATACTCCGGTCTAAAATCCCGCTTTCCTTTTGTACTCATATGCCGCTCCTTTTAAAAATTGCTGTTTCCTGATTCTGCTTAGCATTATGGGGCTATTTTCTTTAAAAGTCAAGTAAAAACCAGTACTTACACCAAAGAAACCGCCTATACCAAAGGCGGTTTCTCCTTGTTTTTCCTGCTATTTTGTTACTTCTACCATCAATTTTTCTCCGTCAAAATCCACGGTCAGCCGACTTCCAGGTTCCAAATCCTCGGCAATCATTTTCCTTGCGATCAAGGTTTCTACCCTTGACTGCAGGAAACGCTTTAATGGTCTTGCGCCGTAGTTTGGATCAAACCCTTCCTCAATCACGTAATCCTTCGCCCGATCCGTAACCTCAACGGAAAGCTGCTTTTCTGCCAGTCGTTCCGACAGCTCCTTTAGCATCAGATCGACGATTCCCTTGATGTTATCCTTTGCCAACGGTTTATAAAAGACGATTTCATCCAGACGGTTTAAAAATTCCGGACGGAAGCTTTGCTTTAGTAGCATATCTACCTGCTTCCTTGCCTCCTCGGAAATAGAACCGTCCGGCTGGATGCCCTCTAAAATATAAGGAGAACCCAGGTTTGAGGTCAAAATGATAATGGTGTTTTTAAAATCCACCGTCCGTCCCTGGGAATCGGTGATACGACCATCGTCCAATACCTGAAGCAGCACATTAAAGACATCCGGATGCGCCTTTTCGATCTCATCAAAGAGGATTACGGCATATGGCTTTCTTCTGACCGCCTCCGTCAACTGACCGCCCTCTTCATAGCCTACATATCCCGGAGGCGCCCCAATCAGACGGCTGACGCTGTACTTTTCCATATATTCGCTCATATCGATCCGTACCATGCTTTTCTCATCGTCAAACAAGGCTTCGGCTAATGCCTTAGCCAGCTCGGTCTTGCCCACCCCGGTAGGTCCTAGGAACAAAAAGGAACCAATCGGCTTACTCGGATCTTTGATTCCGGCACGAGAGCGCAAAATCGCTTCTGCCACCCGTTCTACCGCCTCGTCCTGCCCGATCACCCGGCGATGAAGAATTTCCTCCATCCCCAGCAGCTTATCCCTCTCTCCTTCCATCAGCTTAGAAACCGGAATACCTGTCCAACGACAGATAATACGGGCGATTTCCTCTTCCGTTACCTTGTCACGCAGCAGAGAATGACGTTCTCGTACCTCGCCGCTTTCCTCTGCCTGCCGCTCCTGCTCCTCCAACTGCTTTTTTAGCTGCGGCAGCGTGCCGTATTTTAGCTCTGCGGCTTTTTCCAAATCATATTCCCGTTCGGCACGCTCAATTTCGGCGCTGGTTCGCTCAATTTCTTCCCGCAGCCCTTGTACTTTGGTAATCGACTGTTTCTCGTTTTCCCATTTCGCTTTCATCTGGGCAAACTGATCGCGCATTTCAGCCAGTTCCCTTTGGATTTCCTTCAAATGCTCCTCGGAAAGCCTGTCGCTCTCTTTTTTTAACGCCGCTTCTTCGATTTCATGCTGCATGATCTTTCTTGAGATCTCGTCTAACTCAGTCGGCATCGAATCCATCTCTGTCCGGATCAACGCGCACGCTTCGTCCACTAAGTCAATCGCCTTATCCGGCAGAAAACGGTCGGAAATATAACGGTTGGAAAGAACGGCAGCGGCAATCAAGGCCTGATCCTGGATTTTTACGCCGTGAAACACCTCGTAGCGCTCCTTTAAACCACGTAAAATCGAAATCGTATCCTCTACGGCTGGCTCCCCGACTATCACTGGCTGGAACCGGCGCTCCAGGGCGGCATCCTTTTCAATATACTGGCGGTATTCATTTAGGGTCGTGGCTCCGATACAATGCAGCTCGCCTCTGGCAAGCATCGGTTTCAGCAGATTTCCGGCATCCATCGCCCCGTCTGTTTTTCCGGCGCCGACAATCGTATGCAGCTCGTCGATAAAAAGGATAATCTGTCCCTCGGATTTTTTAATCTCCTGCAGCACCGCCTTAAACCGCTCTTCAAACTCGCCCCGGTACTTTGCCCCGGCTACCAGCGCTCCCATATCAAGAGAAAAAATCTTTCGATCCTTTAAGCTTCCTGGTACGTCTCCTTTGACAATCCGCAGTGCCAGCCCTTCTGCAATCGCTGTTTTTCCGACGCCCGGCTCTCCGATTAGTACCGGATTATTTTTGGTTTTTCTGGATAAAATCCGGATTACATTACGAATTTCATCATCCCGTCCAATCACCGGATCCAACTTGTTAGCCTTTGCCAATTCCACCAAATCCTGACCGTACTTCGTAAGGACGTCATAGGTTTCTTCCGGATTTTCATTTGTTACTCGCGTAGAACCCCTCACCGTCAGCAAGGCGTCCAAAAACCGTTCCTTTGTAATCCGGAACGTATCCAACAACTGAGAAATCAGCCGCTCCGGCTTCGCTAACAGACCAATCATCACATGCTCCACTGACAAATATTCGTCTTTCATCTGCTTTGCCTGTGTCTCGGCTTCGCTCAAAGCCTCCTCCGCCTCCCTGGAAATATAGACGGTATTCATGCTGGTACGACTGCCGCTGACCTTTGGATAGCCGTCAATGATATGCTTTGTCTCTGCCAGCAGGTTCGGCACGGAAATCTCCATCTTTGTCAAAAGCTGACCAATCAATCCATCCTCCTGACTTATCAGAGCATAGAGCAAATGCGCCTGTTCCACACTGTTGTTTTGCGCTTCCGCTGCTGCCGCCTGGGCGCTTTGGAGAGCCTCTATCGTTTTTTGTGTCATTTTATTGGTATTCATATCAATACCTCCCATTCCAATTTTGATTTCTACCTAGCTTAAATCAACGTAATCCCACTCTCTAAATAACGCTTATAATATCCGCTAAGCCGCTCTGCCAACTCCGGCTCTTCCTGATGCTCAAAATAAAACTTCAGGCACTGATCCAAAACTTTGATATAGCTGCCAATCACATTTGCCAGCTCCAGCGCCTCTTCTGGCTGGTTCCCTTTTCTGGCATTCTCTTTCTCAAAGGAAGTCAGGCTTTCCGCTTCACACAGCCTGGAAAATCCTCTCTGGTATTTTCCCTCTTCATAGCTGCATGGAACGCCTTCCGGGTAAATCTTTTCCAAAAAATGGTTCTCCATCTGAATCCACCAGCGGAAAAATACGCCGATCGCCTCCAAAAAACTCTGACTGCTGCTTCGTACCGAAACCCGCAGCTCCCCGGCTAATTCCTCCGGCTTCTGGTAAAGCTCAATGCTGTAACGCACCGTCGGTCGGTATTTGTAACGAATCGGGCTGCGGATGGAAAACATCGAATCGGAAGCCTGGCTTTGTATCTGGTAACATTCTTCGGATAAGATCTGCTCTAAACAGGAAAAAATATCTCTCATCCGCATTTCCGGCGTCACATAGGAGACATGCTCTGCCAAAATCTGATTGATCAAATTCGAGCGGCTTGTATTTCTTGTATACGCCATCCGGTCAATCGCTTCCACCACCTCGTCCATCAGCACCAGGCTGTATACGCTTTTTTTCAAATTGCTATCACCTGCCCTGTTTTTTATATTTTTCTTAACTTGGTATATTATCCGCTTTCGATTCTGTTGTTATTCTATCACCGATTATATAATTTGTCAACACTTTTATATAACTTTATATGCAAATTATTTTTTAACCTAAAAATCGACAAAAGAAAAAGAATTCCACAAAGTGAAATTCCCATTTCTTTCTGTCTGTCCCAGTTTCCCGATCGTATCCTGGTTGATAACTGTTGTTTTTTCTTTTACGCCTCTTCTTCTCTTTCCTCTCCTTCTTCTGCCAAGTGCATCCGCCGGATAGACTCTTCGATATGCTGATACGCATATTTCTCCGCCGCTGCTTCATCCTTTTCCCGAATCGCCTTTACAATGTCCGCATGTTCCCCTATGGAATGCTTGGCGCGGGCAGTCTCCGAGAGATTGACCGTCCTCGCTCTTCTGGCATAATGGTGATAATCCGAAAGCACATGCGATAAAATCCGGCTCCCGCATGCCTCATACAGCAGTTCATGAAATTTATTGTCCAGCTCTACCACCTGATCAAAATTTCCCTTCTCTATATGGAAATTAGCCAGATACACGATTTCCTCCAGACTGTCTAGCTGTTCCTTGGTGATGTGCCGACATGCCCAGGCGGCACACAGCCCTTCTAGATAGGCACGAATTACAAAAATATCTTCGATATCCTGATCGGAAATTCCCGTCACATAGGCTCCTTTATTCGGTACAATCGTCACCAGTCCCTCTAACTCTAGCTGACGCAGGGCTTCTCGTACCGGGGTTCGGCTAACGCCCAGCTCCTGCCCTATCATCACCTCTTTTAATTCATCCATTTCTTTGTATTTTCCAGATAAAATGTCCTCTCTTAATTTAGAAAATACCCGTCCGCGTAAGGAATATTTATCTGCGGCATCCTTTTGGCTTTCATATGCTTCCACGAAACCGTTCCTCCTGCCTCTTAAAAAAATCGTCCAAAGTTTTATCCATAAGCTTGTATTATTGTATACATTCTAATGATATTTGTCAAGGATCCTACCATCCTTATTTTTGTTCTGCTCTTGCCAAATCCAGCCTTGCCCGGTATTCCAGAAAATAGTCGGCAAATTCCTCCGTAATAAAACGATATTCCACCAATTCTTCTAACTTATGCCGGAATTCCCGCAAGCTTCTTTCCTCCTGCGCCATTTTCTGCAACAATACCTTCATCCGCTCCTTATACTCGTCCACCTCCAAAACCCGGTCACGCAGCAAAATATTCTGTTGATAGCTTTCTATAAAATAAGCGCCATAAAGACTGCTTGATGTCATGTTATCCTTTACCCGGAACCCCGGATGCAGCACATCCATCACATTTTTTACCGAGGTGTTTGTAAACGCCAAATCGCCTGCCATCAGATACAAATTTTTTAAATCTGAAATTACACCGTTTTTACGTCTCTGGTAGTAGTCCGGTAAAAAGGCACTAAAAACTGCCGTAACCGGAGACTTTTTCTGAAAGGCAGGATATTCCTGATCCGGATTGGCTTCCACGCCTCTTTGATACTCCAAAAAATTCATTTTTTCCAAAGGATATTCGATCCGGCGCGGCGTCTTTTCTAGCAATAACAAATAAACCTTGTGCCGATCTTTCCACAGATATGCCGGGCATTCACGGATACCTTTAGACGGACAGGAATCGATCATCACCTGCTTATGCTCCTTCTTTACCCGATAACGGTGCATAGCCTTTTTTAAGCTCGCTTCTGAATACGCATTATAATCGGATACCACCTGTTCTTCCTTTGCCGGTTCCGGCTTATCCGGTGTTTTTTCTTCTGATGTTCTGGTTTCTTTTTTTTGTGTCTCTGCCTTCCCAAGCGTTAATTCTAACTCCTCTTCCTCTGCTACTTCCAATCCGGCTGGCACCGGTTCCGGCTCCCCGACTTTGCTTTCTTCCTTGTTTCCTTTTATCTCTTTTGCTTGTTTCTTTTCCTTCTCCTTTTTTCCTTTTTCCTTTTTTGTTTTTTCTTTCTTTGCCTTTTCCTTCTTTTCTTTTTTCTTCTTCTCTTTTTTCTTCTTCTCGCCTTTCTTTCCTTTATTCTGCTCTATTTCCTGTTTGGCATCCAAATCCAGGTAAGGCTCAAATTCTGTTTCCTCCCAGTCTTCTGGCTCTTCTAATTTTTCTGTTTCCTCTAATCCTTTAGGAGCATCCGCTCTTTTTAATGCCTCTGCTTCCTCTGGTTCTTCTACCTCCTGATCCGACAGACTTTTTGACTGCCAGATAATCAAGGTGACAATTCCAAAAAAGAGCGCTGCCAGCCCGCCTATCCAGGAACGCTTTCCAACTGCATAAACCAATGTAACAATCGTCAACAGACTCCCAATCAACACCGACCAGATATATAGCTTTGTCTCCCTGCTGCCATACCGCAACGCATTTATATATTTCATAGTTCTCCTCCTCGCTCCCCTGTCTGCAAAGCTAAAGCTACCGCTTTCTAATAATATCGTCTTTCCTGCCGCTCCTGTCCAGTCCCATATCTGTTTTTTTTACATAAAATAGTAGTAGTAAGGCACTGTCTCGTTATGTTTAAGCAGTGACTTAACATCTGCAACAACGAAAGGGGGGATTTTATGTTTGCCGTACATCGGCTGCTGGAAACAAATGCCGTCCATTCCAAAGGAATTTTAGGGAAAGGAGTAGGAATTGCAGTCATTGATACCGGAATTGCACCTCACCCGGATTTTGTCAAAAAAAGGAATCGAATTGTGGCACATTATGAAATATCGGAACGCCGCAGCTCCTTTCAACCCTATGATGACAACGGACACGGCACCCATGTAGCCGGCATCGCTGCCGGAGACGGTTACTCCTCCGGCGGCAACTACCGCGGCATGGCTCCGGACTGCCATCTGATCAGTGTTCGTATTTTAAATCGTACCGGAAACGGAAAAATGACGGATATCCTACCCGCCTTTACCTGGATACTCCGTCACCGTTATGAATATAATATTCGTATTGTTAATATCTCCATTGGCTGTTCCTCCCCGGAATGTTTTTTAGATGCCGAGGATTCCAGTCTTGTCCATGGCGTCAATGAGCTTTGGGACGCCGGACTGGTCGTCGTTGCTGCCGCCGGAAATGAAGGACCGAACCCAATGAGCATTACAGCGCCGGGTATCAGTCGAAAAATCATTACCGTCGGCGCCTCCGATGACGAAGCCGGGCTCTTCACCGGACGAAACCGAAAAAACATCCTCTATTCCGGGCGCGGTCCTACGACTTCCTGTATCCTAAAACCGGATATCGTTGCCCCCGGAAACCGGATCGTCAGTTGCCGCCTGAGCGGAGGCTATACCACCAAAAGCGGCACCTCCATGTCTACTCCTATGGTATCGGGCGCCATTGCACTCCTTCTCTCTCGTTACCCTACCATGAGCAATCTGGAAGTAAAAATACGCCTGAAAAACAGCGCCGTAGACTTAGGACTGCCCCATGAACACCAGGGCTGGGGACTGTTGAATGTAAAAAGGTTGATTTTTCGTTCTTGAGCCTC
>CAJUFW010000009.1:9000-28884 GCA_910585655.1 uncultured Lachnospiraceae bacterium | reverse complement strand
AGACGTGTGCTCTTCCGATCTATTCCTGGAAGCAGCATCTGTTGGAGCAGTTTTTTTGCCACTGGGAAAGAGGAAGTTTCTTTTCCGGTGGCTATAAAATAAAAACTGCTAGGCTTTCTTATTGTAAATATTGTTTTAACTCTTCCACTAATTGGTAAACCGTTGTTCCCGGATCATACTGCGATGGCTTATCTCTATCCTTTTCAAAGGTTGACATTCTTCTTTTAGCATTGCGAATTGCCACCTCTACTCCCCCATAGGTATCTACCACCTGATAAATATTACTATCATTTTTTTGATAAACTCCATTTCCTAACTGATATTCTTTAAAAACTTCCGTTAGTTTTCCTGCCCACTCCTTTCGGTGTAAAGCAGAATCACTATAATGAAAATGCAGATACAGCCAATATTCAAAGGACTGATTACTCCACGCTATTTTATAGCCATTAGCTTCTCCTTCTTGTATCGCCTGATCAAAATCCTCAAAATCATCTTTGTCAAAAACAATCCAGACATTTTGGTAAAATATTTTCGCTTTCTTTACTAATTGTCTGGCTTCTTCAATCAATTTTCCTGTAGCACACCCTTCTCCATAAATGTCAATCGCTGGAACCTCTACTACCTGAATAGTTCCGCCTATTGTTTCCTGAATCAGTTTTTGTAATCCTTTAAAATAAAAAGGTTCTGTCCTAGTTCCTTCTGTTATGATTAAATAAGAGTTTGCCTGAGGGGTCCTGATATCATGTTGCCTTTTCTTTCTGGCAGCTCTCCGTTTTTTAAACAACTCATCTGTCCCCATTTACTTCTCCTCCCCCATTGAAAAATTTTCCAAAAGCGGAATCCCTCCGTACACTCCAGCCAAATAATCTTTTTCAAAGGAAGCATCTGATCGTACTTTAAAATCTGATAATGCTGTCAATTCAGAATAACCATATTCGTCCTTTTGTACAAACCAAATTTGATCTCGACGGAAAAATTTTTTGTCCATTAATGTAGTATCATGAGTAGTATAAATCAATTGTGATCTGGAACCTGTTTCATAAAATAAATCTACAATAAATTTTAACAATAACGGATGAAGTTTTATATTTAATTCATCTACAAACATATAATTTCCTTTTTTGATCGTTAGTTGTGCGAACATAAAAATAAAAATGCTTTTTATGGTTCCTTCTGATTCATTAAATAAATTAAGAGAATATTGTTTTCCGTCTTTTCCAATATGAGTTGTTAAAAAATATACTTGTTTCTCTTCTTTTATAGAAATAATATCTTTAATGCCTGTATCAATTGCCTTTAGAAAATCTAGCAGCTTCTCTTTTCTTTTCTCTATAAACTCCGGTAAAAATTCCTCCAACAAATTTTTACTTTCCCAAACTCCTGATGATACAACAAGCGCACCTGTTATCATACTGTTATATACATTTTTAAAAATAGTCGTTTTTAACTTTAATCTATTGAAAAATGATAACACTAAAGTTTCTTTTGGAATCTGTTCTTTATACAAATCACACTCTTTTATGACTGTTGCACCAAATACAGTGACTTCTGTGGTTCTTTCAAAAATAATTACTTCTCGGTTTGTCTCCCTGTTTTTACGGTACAGCCATTCTGATATAATAGACCGGGCATTATACTCAAACCCATATTTATATTCATATTCTCCCAAAATTTCTATCACCTGAAATTCCGAATTCTCTTCTTTTTCTTCAAAAGAAAATGGCATATAATATTGGGCAATCGCTGTTTCTTCCCCATTTTTTATATTATTAAAGGATTCTGAAATAATATTTTGAAAAAATTTCATAGCTAATTGCAAATTTGATTTCCCACTTGCATTCGCACCATAAATAGCCGTCACACGTAAAAGTTTCTCTTTCCCTCCAATCTCAATCACATTTTCCGGATGCTCCTTATATGCCTGTACTGCAGTCATATCTAAAATTGTTTCTTCTTTAAAGGATAAGACATTTTTTAACATAAATTGTACTAACATACTTTTAGTACCTCTTTCCTTTCCACTTAACATACTTCAAGCCATATTTGCTCTATATGGTAAAGTACACGACAAGTCTGGTCCTATCTCGCACGGGCTAATTCCTTATACAAACCATAATAATCATTTTTAAATATTATGTCAATAAAATTGTGAATTATCCGTAATTTCTTTCTTTTTATCCTTCTTTATTCCCCCGTCCGTTCCATACAATACACCTGAACCGAATAAACCTCATTTCCCGGCATTTGCCCGGACAATACCTCTTTTACCTGAAAACCCATTTTCTCATAGAGCCGCTTTGCCGGCTCGTTTCCAAACAAAACTTCTATGTATCGTATCCCTGGTTCCTGACAAAGTGCATGTTTGATTAAGCGCTGCCTGATTCCTTTTCTCATCTGCTCCGGCGCTACATACAACCACACCAATTCCTCCTCTGTATATGCACAAAATCCAACCGCTTTTCCCTTTATCAAAGCGACATCCACCTGATAATCAAATAACCCTTCCCTTCTCTCTTCTTTTCGCCCTTCTATAGTTTGAGCCGCCAAATCGGCGGCTCAAGTATTCCTATATTTATCCTATACGGGATTGTTTGCTTCTTTTATACTACTCCCTGTGCGGTCATAGCCTCTGCGACCTTGAGGAAGCCCGCAATATTGGCTCCGGCTACATAGTTGCCTTCCATGCCGTATTCCTTTGCCGCCTGATCAAGATTATGGAAAATATTTACCATAATACCCTGAAGCTTTTGATCTACTTCCTCAAACGTCCAGGAAAGCCGTTCGCTGTTCTGACTCATTTCCAAAGCCGAAGTAGCGACGCCACCTGCATTGGCTGCCTTGCCTGGGCAGAATAAAACACCGTTTTTCTGGAGATACTCTGTCGCCTCTAAGGTAGTCGGCATATTAGCGCCCTCTGCTACCGCCTGGCAGCCGTTTGCTACCAGCATTTTTGCATCTTCTAAATCCAGCTCGTTCTGGGTTGCACATGGCAGAGCGATATCACACTTCACGCTCCATACGCCATGCTCTCCGTTCTGCTTCTCATGGTACTGTGCAGATGGTCTGGCGGCTGCATATTCGCTAAGTCTTGCTCTTTTTACCTCTTTGACTTCCTTTAACAACGCCACGTCAATTCCTTCCGGATCGTAAATCCATCCGGTCGAGTCGGAACAGGTAACTGGCTTTGCTCCAAACTGCTGTGCTTTCTGGATTGCATAAATAGCTACATTTCCGGCGCCGGATACAGCGATCGTCTTGCCGGCAATGTCCTTCCCGTTACACTTTAACATCTCTGCAGTCAGATACAGCAACCCATAACCGGTCGCTTCGGTACGTGCCAGAGAACCGCCATAGGTCAGTCCCTTTCCGGTCAGCACACCTTCATACAGTCCGGTAATCCTTTTGTACTGACCATAAAGGAAACCAATCTCTCTACCACCGACACCGATATCACCTGCCGGCACGTCCGTATCCTTACCGATATATTTATACAGCTCTGTCATAAAGCTTTGGCAGAATGCCATGATCTCCCGATCGGATTTTCCTTTCGGATCGAAATCCGAACCACCTTTGCCGCCGCCGATCGGCAGCCCGGTCAGGGAATTTTTAAAAATCTGCTCAAAGCCCAAAAACTTGATAATACTCTGATTGACAGAAGGATGCAGTCTCAAACCACCCTTGTAAGGACCGATTGCACTGGAAAACTGAACACGAAAGGCACGGTTGACCTGTACCTGACCGTCATCATCCACCCACGGCACCCGGAAGGAAACAATCCGCTCCGGCTCTGTAATCCGCTCCAGCAAAGCATCTTTGCGGAACTTTTCCTCATTCTTTTCAATCACCGGGCGAAGCGACTCCAACACTTCCTCTACTGCCTGCAAAAACTCCGGCTCATGACCGTTCTTTGCTTTTACTTTCTCTAATACCTCATCTACATAAGACATAGAACTCATACCCCTTTCTCTGATTTGCCGCCTATCAAACGCATTGTCGGCAGGCTTAACGCTGCTTCAATGCCTCTCTGGCTCCCTCATCCTGTTATCCCAAATTTGCCGGACAAAGCAAGCTCCTGTCTTGTCCTCCGGCACTTTTATAGTATAACGTGCTACAGTTTTCCCGTCAATCTTTTTTTCAAAAAAAATCCATTTTTGTTGACTTTTTTCCTTTTCCAGAGTACCATAAGCCTAGTACCTGTCCTATCATTATATTTTTTTAAGGGGTTGACAAAATGGATAGACAAACACCCGTACCAGGGGAATTTTATCAACATTTTAAGGGAATGATTTATCAGATCCGATGCCTGGCGGAACACTCTGAAAGCGGAGAATTACTCGTTATCTATCAGGCTTTATATGGTGATTTCCGGATCTATGCCAGACCATTAGATCAGTTTTTGAGTGAAGTGGATCGTCTGAACTATCCAACCGCTTCTGCTCGTTACCGCTTTACAAAGATTGATCCTGGGCAGCTTAACTCTCAGCAGACAAATCCTCTCCCGCCAGAACCCGAACATTCGCAGCCGCCGGCAACAGATTCCCTCCCTTTGGAAGATTTCTCGGAAGAAAAAACACCGGAAGCTCTGTTTTTCATGTTTTTAGATGCAGAAAGCAGCCGGGAACGTCTGGAAGTTTTGGCGCTGCTCAAAAAGAATCTCACTCGGCAAATGGCAGACAGCTTAGCCGCTTCCATGGATTTGGTACTTCCCGGGCAATCCATAGAAGAAGATGTGGAATTGATAGAGGATCACATTCGTACCAGAGCAAAATTTGAAACCCGTTGGTAGCAAACTATAAGGAGTTTTTTATCATGAAAGCAATGATTACAGGAGCCAGCAGCGGAATCGGCAAAGAATGCGCCGTTCTGCTGGCAAAACGCGGCTATGATCTGATTTTAACTGCCAGACGAGAAGACCGCCTTCTCGAACTAAAGAAACAGTTAGAGGCACGTTACTCTGTTCAGATCACAGTCTGCCCGGCGGATCTGTCCGATCCAAACCAGGCAATGCTGCTTGCCGATACCTGCCTAAAAGAACCAGTGGAAGTTTTGATCAACAATGCCGGATTCGGAAAAATCGGTGCATTTACCAAAACGGCTTTAAACGATGAGCTATCTATGATTCAGACCAACGTCGCCGCTCTGCATATCCTGATGAAAACCTTTATTCTGACGCAAAAACACGGCTATATTTTAAATCTTTCCAGCATCGCCGGGCATCTGCCAGGACCCGGAATGGCGACCTATGCCGCTACCAAGGCTTATGTTCTTAGCATCAGCCAAGCAGTACGCCATGAATTAGAGACGGCAGGAGTTCCGATTTCCATTACTGCCTTTTGCCCGGGACCGGTGCATACAGAATTTTTCCAACGAGCCGGAGCCAGGCAGGAGCTTCCTTCTATTTCTGCCAGACATTGTGCAAAAGCAGGTATTCAGGCAATGTTTGAAAAAAGAGCGGTGGCATTTTCGGACCTGAAGACAACGCTGACGCAAAAGCTGATACGACTGGCGCCGACTCGGGCTGCTGTTAGGGTGGATTACTGGATGCAAAAGAGGAAGTTAGAGCGGTAGGCTGGTTTCACGCAGATAGTCCTTTATCCTCTGATTCATCTTATCATAGGATTCCCATGCTCTATTTTCTACTTTTATGTCCGCATAAAATACCAACGTTCGTACCAGCTCCAGGATTCCCTTAACGGTTTTTCCAGTTCTCTTTTGAATCCATTCCTCGGTTACGGAAACCACCTCATGAGCGGCGATATTCCGGATAGATTTTTCTATTTCTACCATTTCTTCTACCTTTGTACAGACCATCCGGTTCTGACCTCTGGCAGATAGAAGCTTTGCAATCGCATTGGAATAAACAGGTCCCTCTCGAAAGCCTCCCTGTGCTTTATATGCCTGATTTAATGGCTCCAGCAGATTTTTCTGTTGGAGTTTTTCCTTACTCCAATATAACATATTTTCTTTCTGTTTTATAATGCAGCATTCCTCCAACCGAATGTTACATTCTTTCCACAAAATCTCTTCCAACAAGTCTACTACCAGCGGTGTAATGCCCCGCACAAAGTCCGCATACTCCTGCCGTTTCACTTTCAGAAACAATACCAGTGCATATTCAAATATTTTTCTCTGTTTTTCCTCTTTTACCGGATAAAAGTCCTCCTCTATTCCATTGATAAACTGACGAACCTTTCTGTCATCTAGTTTTACTCTGGCATCTGCCGCCTGTAAAAGCCGATAGGCTCGCTTTGAAATGTCCCTTTGCAGCTCTGAAGCCACCGATAAAGCAGCCGGATAATTGTACGCATCTATATGCTTTTTGATCGTATCTGTTTTTATCATTTTCATCAAATTCATACAGACTTCTTCACTGCAGCGGTTTTCGGCATCTTCCGCGTTATCCTGATTGAGCCGAAAATAATCCTCCTGTTTGTATTCCTCCCGATTTTCCTGTTCCGAATTCATCTTTCCCTGAGGAGAGGAGACTTGTATTGGCTTAAAACGATATTCTGCTAACGTTGCCATCACCAGAAGCGCACTCTTCATCGCAGGTGTTCCGGATGCCATATTGACCAACAGCTCATCCTCTTCTTCCATTTCCTGCTCAATCTTTCTGATTTCCTCTCGGAAATCCTGATAAAACCAGTCATATTTCTGCACATCGATCAGATCGTCCCGCTCTATCAGGTTAATCTCAAAGGAATGCCCTAAAAGCTCTCCCAAAAACTGAATTGCCTTTACATATCGGTTATCCTCTCTGTGAAACTCCATCATTTCATGAGACAAGTACAAATAGACCACATCCGGCTGGTAATGCCTGCAAATATGTAGCATGGAGCCATCTCGTTTGTAGCGGATAGGATCGGTTCCTCCGATTGGACTGAATAAAATTCTTTTTCCCATTGATAATTCCTCCTTAAATAATAATCAATTCTTCCTCTTGCTTTTGTTCCTGTTTCCCAAATGTAATTACTTGTCCCTTACCAATTATTTTATATACCCTTATGCTATCCTCTGATGAGCCATATCCTGATAAAGCTTTCAATAGTTCCTTGTATTTTTTCTTTGTAATCACTGCCTCAAAAGCAGATTTCTGGATCCGAAATCCATAGCCCTGCAATAGCTTTGCCAGCTTTAATCTTTTTTTATTCTCTATAATATCATAAATGATCAGCACAAAGACTTTATCATTTTCCGGATTATCTTTTATTTCAAAAAAATAGTTTTCTTCTTCCATTTTTCTCACCTGATTTCAATCGGTTTATATAAGGACGCGTCTTCTTCCTCTATCGCCTTTGCTAACTTATCTATCTGCAAAGCAATACCACGTCGAAAGCTTACAGCATACTCCACATAACTCAAATACCTTGATTCTGTTTGCAATTTCTTTTCCAATTTGGTCAAATAACTCCGCAGTCCTTTTTTCGTCAAAAAACATCCTGGTTCTTCCAGATTCATCACAAAATCTTCTTTTTGTATTTCATGTCCATTGATCATACTCATAACCGTAGAATCCACAATTACGGCTCTCCATTCTTCCATCATATCGCTGGCAAGAGTAGGATGTTTTTCTTTATCCCGGTGCATAAACCCAAAATATGGATTTAAGCCCTTTTCCTCTATTTTTCCATATAATTCATTCATTAAAATAGAATAACCCAGACTCAACATAGAGTTAAACTCATCCTTTGGAGGTCTTTTACTTCGTCCATGGAAGGAAAAATCTATATCTACCAGCTTTGACAAGCCTTCAAAATACGCCTTTGCCGCCTGTCCTTCATATCCCATCATCTCTGATATGGTATCACACTGTAATAATTTTTCCCTACATATATGAATCATTTTCACCGATTCACTAACCGAAATTCCTTTACTTTTTTCGTATCTTTTTAATACTACTGCTTGATTTTTTAACTTTGCACATAAAATATGTCTGGAAAGATCCTGTGCAAATTCTGACTCATACAATGCACATTGCTTCCGCTGTCGTGCTACATTTACATGACCTGTAGACTGCAACCTTCCAAAATAACTGCCGCCCTTAGAATAAAATACTACAGGAATCCCTTTTTTCAGACATTCCTGTACACATTGGGTAGTAATTTGAGCATGACCCATAATGGTAATACCTTCTAGCGTTTCTATTGGAACCATTCGCTTTAAACCATTTGCATAATTTACCACACATCGGTTTGATTCTATTCCAATTACAGCATTGCTTTCCTCTACAAATAATAAGCTCATTTCTTTATTCTCCATTACTTTTTAAAATTTCAGTTACTTCATACTTCTCTTATTTTTTACAGAAAATTCTATACCACCTTCCTCTCTTTCAATAGGATTCTTCATTTCTGAATCAAAGTTACTCTAACTCCTCCGTTATTATTCTAGTAAGTAGTTTCCATCCCCTAACGGGGTTTCTATTTTCTAAACTTTGGCAGACCGGATTTTAAATACTTGGACGATACTGGGTTTCCGTCCCCTAACGGGGTTCCTATTTTCTAAACAGGTATAATATGAAAATGTTATATAATTATACCATCGTTTCCGTCCCCTAACGGGGTTCCTATTTTCTAAACGCCAACATTATTTCCGGTGCAACAACCGTTGGCAAAGGTTTCCGTCCCCTAACGGGGTTCCTATTTTCTAAACCCATACTAACATCGAAGTATAGCCGCAAGTTCCGGGTTTCCGTCCCCTAACGGGGTTCCTATTTTCTAAACAAGATGTCATGATGAAGTATTTACTACTAGAATAGTTTCCGTCCCCTAACGGGGTTCCTATTTTCTAAACTCCGAATGGTGTACTTAACAGTACAGACGGTAATTTGTTTCCGTCCCCTAACGGGGTTCCTATTTTCTAAACGCTTTAGCCGCTAAACTGTTGTATCACAACTTACCTGGTTTCCGTCCCCTAACGGGGTTCCTATTTTCTAAACCAGGGAAGTAAAAAAAGCTAAAATTGCATGGCTGGAAAAAGTTTCCGTCCCCTAACGGGGTTCCTATTTTCTAAACGAACAGGCAGAAATGCAAAACGATATGGATATAAACAAAGTTTCCGTCCCCTAACGGGGTTCCTATTTTCTAAACGACACTGGGGAAAATGCTTGACAATCAGCTTACAGTTTCCGTCCCCTAACGGGGTTCCTATTTTCTAAACAGATTGTACCTTTGTCGCCCAGTTCCAGTCATTGTTGTTTCCGTCCCCTAACGGGGTTCCTATTTTCTAAACTAGGAGGCGTGATTATGTTAGAAAGCAGGAGTTTGTGTTTCCGTCCCCTAACGGGGTTCCTATTTTCTAAACAAGAAAGCGATCATGAGTGTGATATGTGGGATTAGTTTCCGTCCCCTAACGGGGTTCCTATTTTCTAAACCCTATCCCTTTATCTCCCACAATTTATGCCGTCTTCAAGCAACATTTGCGTGGGAAATGTTTTTGGTAAAAAAACTACCTTCCTACAGCCTGCCCTAATCCTCCCAACCCCACTATTTTCAGTATGCGTGGGAAAACGCTTACACAGAAGTAATCTGTTCTATACGACATAGCCCCATCTGAACTCTTTTTCCCTGGTATCTGGTGCATTTTAATGTATGAGGTGAAACCCCATATTTGTCATCGTTATCATGTTTATGAACCTTTGGTACATTTGTTTTTTCAAATACTGTTTGTATCAGGCGGATTCCCTCTTGCTTTCCATACATCGGATACAGTACTGTTTTAGAAGGAAATCCTACTCCGCCGCCGCAGAAAAAAGTTTGCTTTTCTGGTCTAGGCTCCCCAAAGGCAACCATAAAATTTTTATAGTAATTCTCCATAAATAGTTCCATCGCATCACAGAAAGTCTTTTCGGTTATTTTACAAAAATCAGTATCCACCGCAATAGAAAAACAAATTTCCGTTCCTGGTTTGATGCACTCTCTTAAAATAGGTAATTTCCGTTCTATTTCATTTACATGTAAGTCAATTTTTTGGCACAATACCAAATCTTCTGTTGAAATTGGGTTGCTGTCTCCTACCTGAAAGCCTTGCAGGATATCATTTGTTGGCACTTTCGATTTGTTTTTCTCTCTATCTAGTACACGATAGGTCGCCCCTTCTATTGCCTCTATCTCCTTCTTTAAATAGACCGAGCGCTTTTTCTTGAATGCAGCATTTCTTTTTAAATCCTCTTTTTCCTTTTTAAATTTTTCCGGATGCTGTATGATATCTGCTCCTAACAACACCGTTCGGAACATTCCTTTCAAAGAACTGCCCGGAATATAAGGTTTTCCATAGGCATCTTTTATCCCTTCTAACACCTGCAGGCGATTTGCCCCTTTCTCCAAAATGGCATCTCCACAATCCAGGACATATTTTAAATATGGCTGTACAGCAGCAGGCTTCAGATTTTGCTTCCAAAGCCACGTTTTTAAATCCATATAATTATTTCCCAAGAGATATTGTTCAAAAGCCTGTTCCTTTCCCAACTTTTTTAAATATCCATAAAATAACTGCGTATCCAGAATGCCAACCTGCCTCTGATTCAGAAAAAGGTATTCTTTTTTTCCGATTTCTTTTCCGCTTCCAATAAATACCGGAGCAATGGTTCGTATCTTTACCTGATAATTTTTCAAATATTGTCTCATGTATCTACCTCCATAAACATCGGCTTTGCATAACGATATACCGGATGACTTCCTACCTTTTCTGACACATCATATATCCCGCCACGATATTTATGATAAAAACAGGATCCGGCTTTTAACACGTACAAATCCCGTTTTCTTCTTTGCTCTGGAGCATACGTTTGCGAGGCTACAAACCCACTGCGTTTACAAAGGATATATTCTGCACCCTCTAATGCTTTCTCTAATTCTTCCCTTTGCGGCAATGATACGGACAAAGACATATATTGTGTTCCTGTACCCTCCAGTCTCTTACCAAACTCGACTGGCAGCTTTTTGGAATGCCAGTGAAAACGTCCCAAGCCGGAGGCTCTTTTCCCTCCGATTCCACTGAAGGAAAGTCCATTTAAAAGCTCCTCCAACAGTTCTCTTGTTTCTTTCCTTTCATATCCTACTATCAGATATAAACCATTGCCTGGATAAAAATAATAAGTTCCTACCCGATAAGGTACCGTTTCTTTTTCTCCTCGTATTGAAGCCAAGGTTTTCATTTCAAAATACCCCAGTTCACTGGTACTAGGCGCATGAAGCACATCATATTCTCCCGACAGATATAAAGCGATTGCATTCATCGGAATATATTTCAATTTCTTATAGGCTTTTTTCAAAATAGAATCGCCCTGAGAGGTATTCTCTGTTACAATACGCTTCATTGGTTTTGGTAGATAATAGGTCTCTCCCATATAAGGAAAAGCGTCGGATAGTATCAATTCCCCTTCTACGACATATTGATACAGCTTTGCTAAGGTTTCCTCTCCTTTCTGCAATGCCTCCTGACAAAGTGCAGAAAAAAGTGTGTCTGCATAGCAGGTACAGTCCCCATCTTCCAGATTTTGTTTTCCAAAATGGACTGCTCCTAAAAATTCCATCTGGTAAGCCTGGTATTCCATATCCCTTACTCCTCTCCGAGCATCTGTGTCTTCTGTAGAAGCTGATTGCATGTTTCTATTATCTGCTCTCCGATCGTTCCGATCACTACTGTGGCATGCACATTCTGAAATAATACCTTGCCATAGCCTCTGGAACCATTTCCTCCCAGATAATCATATTGGATCAGCTTCAAGCCCTCTGCCAAAACAGAAAAATCCTCTATGATTTCATCTTCCTGTTCCGCTTCATACATCATATCCAATCCAAAGATCGCTCCCCGCACGATTCGTTCAATCTGCCGTGGATTCGCTACACCGGTTGCACGACTAATCGTATTTTCAAATTTTATTTCCGTCAAGCCTTGCAATCCTTGTTCCCGCAGCTCCTTCTCATTACACAAAAACATATCGGATATCAGAATCCGGCTTCTTTTTACCTGATCCTTTTTCGCACTGCCAAACAATCTTGTCAGACACTCTGCATCCTCGTCTGGCTTTTTCACTCCGTTCGTATTATATTCCTTTGCTAACAGAGTTCTTATTTTTCCTTTCAGGCTGCTTCCTGGTACCATCGGCAAATTTGTTCTTGTATCTTTTATTACCGGAGCATCTACGGCACCAATCGCAGCAAATGCAGAGGAACCACCAATATGAAGTCCTGTTTTTACCTCCATGTTTCCTTTTATCTGAATCTTTGCATACATCGTCTTATTCCTCCTTAGTCATCATTTTCATCATAATATTTCCGAAATGCTACCAACGCTTCCATATATCGACTGAACAAGATAAAGTTTTTCTTACTTCCATGGATTCCCTTTAATACCTCTAACAGCTTTGCTTCCTCTACTAATCTTCTGACTGCTGGTTCCCTTCCTGCTTCATATAAAAACCGAACCCGTAAATATTCAATCCGAGAACAGATTTCTTCCTCTAATGTATCTCCGTTCTGTCCCATTACTTCATTATAAATATCCGACGTAAGTGCCAGAAGATTCCGCAGCTTGGAGGTCGTCACCAAGGAAACGGAACGATTTCTTGTATCCTTTAATTTTGTCAGCTTTATAATCACCCGCTCTGCTTCTTCTACGTAGTTTTGTTCATTCACCTGCATGTTTTATTCCTCCTTCTCTCGCACCAGATACGCATATAACTGAATTGCTGTTTTTAACTGTCTGCAATCTGATTCACTCTTTATCCATTGATACATCTTTTTTGAAAACGCCCGATAATGTTCCTTCTGTTCTGCGCTTGCTTTTTTGTCCGGCTCCATTCTGGATAAAAGATATACATATCTGGCAAAGTTTATTTTTTCTTTTCTCCCCCGAATCAGTTCTAATATCTGGTAAAGAAAGTTTTTCCCTTGTTCCTCTGATTCCGTAAAAAATTTGGAAATCACCTGAAACTTTTCTTCTAATACTCCCTGTTCCATTTCCTTCCAGCTATAAGTTCCATCTTTCACCTGATATTCTATCCCCTGGCTGTCTTTTATCGTATGATATTCTCCATCTTCAAACATCGTAACAGCCGCTTTTCCTGGTAACTTTTTCGAGGCATCCTCTAACTCTGCTACCTCTCTGGCAATAGCGCTGATCGGGTATCCTGGACTATAAATCCCGATTCCTGCCGAAAGCGTCAAGGTTCCCTGCGTATAGCGTTCAAAGCTTTTCTGAATATCCACTGCCAGCTCTATGATATCATTCCAGGAGCCTACAATAAATAAATCATCTCCTCCCGAGTAGCAAATCGTAGCAAATCTTTCTCCAGGCTTTCCCTGTTCGATCGAGTAACTGCCCTCGGAAAGTAATTGATTGATATGAAATTTAAAAAACAGAGATAATTGTCTGGATAAAGTAGCCGTCCTAGACAACGTTACATACCGGTTCTGGTTTTCTGGATTTTCAAAGCCTGATACGAATGCCTGTCCCAAATTATCTACATCTGCACGCAAAATTCCTATCCTTGAGATTCCTGCTGCATCCTGAGCATATTCCTCAAAAGTTCTTCCTGTTGTATAATCACCTACCCAAAGCTTTGTCGCAATATTTTTCCCTGTCACCATCTGATTTTTGCTATAAGCTCTCACAAAGCTCTTTTGTTGCATTCGTTTTCTTAGAGAAGCATCGTTGTCCGATACCAGAAAATATCCTCCCGGAAGCGGAAGCGCTCCTTCTTCTGGCTCCTGTATGACAGAAAAATACTCATCGTATAAAATATTTTTGGAAAATCGTTCAATCGCTTTGCAAATGGGGCATCTATTCTCCTCATCTACTTTTGCTATCTTCTTACATACAACGCATTCACGGGTAGAATCCTCATATTTTTTTGTATGAAACGCTATGATATCCGAAGCCGAATAGCGGTGACTTTTTTTCTCGGAAATGTTCTCTGCAGTCTGTTTAAAAATTTGAGCATAGCTTCCTTCCGGGACATTTTTCAGGTAATTTGCACTACAAGGAGCATATCCCCATGCCACATACAAAGAAATGGTAAACTCCTCCATCAGCCAATGATTTACCCCTTCCATATATGCTTCTACCGCCATTTTCACAAACTGGGTATTCGGAAGCAAAATATAACAATGACCTCCTCCTGAGTAAAGCAGATTCGCTCTGGAAAGATGCACCTCCTGTAACAGCCCATCTATCATATGTTCCATCATAATCTCCAGATAAAAGGATCTGGCACGTAATGTTTTCAACGCATTTTTACTTGCAATCGTATAAATAAAATCCTGTATTCCAGAAACATCCATGGAATACAATAAAAATGCTTCTTCCTCATAAAATCCTTTTGCCTGTTCATATAAAACGGTTCTGTAATCCGTACAGTTCTTTTCCTGCAAATATCCCCAAATACAGCTTGCTAGGGCGGCTGTCAACTTTACATGATCAAACAGCGAAATATCTGCCAGTTCCCCTTTTGCGGTAGAAGACGGAATATAAGTAAGGTTTGCTTCCATCACCGCAAGCAAGGAATTTACATAATCGGATGTCCATTCTAACCCTTTTAGATTATCTGTTAGATTCCTTAAAATTTTGGTGTAAAAGGCTTCATGGAATTGCCTTTTTTCTGGTATTGGATAATTGATACCATCTCGTTCATCCAAAGTCTTCGGCTCATAATAAAATTCCTCCCTATTCCGGTTTAAAATATTAAATACACTTTGTAAAGGTATGGAAATTTCAAATCCAGTATCCTCGGAAGACTTCTGACGCCGATCCGCTGCTGCTGCAATATTGTCCGCAATATAAACCAGATAAGCCAGAGCATTATGAGAAATATTGGCTCCTCTAAGGGCATCTGCATGATGATACCTTACACTATCCAATATCTCTTTGTCCTCTAGTTGTATTTCTTCCTTTAAAAAATCATAACCACTTTGACTATGCTTTCTCCTGTCACTACCCTGCCGATAAATAATCTTTCCAATATCGTGTAGTAATCCTCCTAATACAAGCCTGGTTTCCTCATCAGTCATGGTTCCTCCTCCCTTCCTTTCGCAGTATTCCTCCCATGCCTATCGCTGTTTTAATCCCTATCCCAGAATATTCACCAAATTTCATCAACAGCCCTGCATAGTTTGCCATAGTTTCTGTCCCGGCTACTTTAACACACATTTCCCCTCTAAAAGCCGGAATTTTTACTCCTTCTAATGGAAAAAAAGCGCTTTTTAAATGATATCTGGTAATATAGCTATTTGCCACCAGTTGTTCCAGTGTTTCTTCATCATACATCCCCATATCCTCTGAGGAAGCACTGTATTTATTCATCAGACTTTGATAAATATAACGCATATCTGGCATATTGATATATCTTCCCTCACTTTTAAAAGCTGTTGGTGTTATAAATTCCAGTTCTAAATATCGATCACAGCTTGCAGAATAAAATTCCTCTAGCAAATCCTGCTTTCTTCTTGTTTTTAAGCTTTTTGACTGAATTTTTACTTTTATCTCTTTTTTATCCAGGGTAAACTCTCTAAAGCTTTCCTTTAGCAACGGCATGATAATTTTCTGATAAGCCTCGGCAGTAACTGTCTTTACCACCCATTCCTTTTGTACTCCACCCAATACATACTGACTATATGGCTTTAACCCAGGCTTATGTAGACTTTCTGCATAACCAGTATCGAGCTGCTCCATCAGAATCCCCTGCATATTAGAGGATTGATAATATCCAAAATCAGCCTTATCTGTCTCTAGCTGCATCCTTATTTCTGCCAACATATTACTTATTTCCTTTCTCAAAGAAACCTTTCTGTTGTTTGCTTCTCTCCCATCTTCTAATAGCCTTATTGTAACCAAAAATCTGAAAATTTTCAACAATTATAATGATTATTTTTCTATTATTCATCATTTTTCTGTTTTTTCCGCAGGCACCAGCGATTCTGCCTCACTGTTCTCCGCTCCTCTACACAATCGTAAAGATGTTACTTCTTTTTGCTTTACACCCTACCTTCTCTCATGATATACTAACTAAAAAGACAGGAGAAGGAGCGTTTTATATGGACTTAAATAAACTTCCAAATTATACGATAGAAGATATCTACAACTTACCGGATGGAACGAGAGCAGAACTGATTGACGGAGAACTTTATATGATGGCACCGCCAAAACGGTTTCATCAAAAACTGATTACTTTTTTCGTTTGGAAAATCAGAAACCATATCGAACAGCAGCAAGGATCTTGCGAGGTCTATCCTGCACCCTTTGCAGTCTTCCTGAATGCCGATGACAAAACCTATGTCGAACCGGATATCAGTGTTATCTGTGACTCGGACAAACTGACTGATTCCGGCTGTCTGGGCGCACCGGACTGGGTGATTGAGGTCGTGTCTCCCAGTAGTCAAAAGATGGACTATGGCACCAAATTATTCAAATATCGAACAGCCGGTGTTCTGGAATACTGGATTGTCGATCCGTCCGATAAAAGCATTCTGATTTATGATTTTCATGAGAAAACAAAAGAATCTGCCGAAAAATATACCTTCCAAGATACGGTTGCTTCTCATACGATACAAGGGCTTTCGCTTTGTCTCGCAGAACTAACCGCCGGATAACGACAAGGAGCCACCGGAAAGCATGCTTTCCGATGGCTCTTTTCTATACCTGTTTCTATCACTTTACAACCTTTTTATCCTAGCAATCGCCTCTACCGTATTTTCATACGTCCCGAACGCCGTCAGCCGGAAATACCCTTCTCCGCTTGGTCCAAAGCCGGAACCAGGTGTTCCGACAACACCAGCCTCCTCCAACAGATAATCAAAAAACTGCCAGGAGGTCATGCCCTTTGGTGTCTGAAGCCAGACGTACGGCGCATTGACACCGCCTGAAACCGTATAGCCAGCCTCTCTTAGTCCCTCGCGGATGGTTTTGGCATTGTTCATATAGTAAGCGACCTGTTCTGCCGTCTGCTTCTGCCCTTCCGGGGTATAAACGGCAGCTCCGGCAGCCTGAATGATGTATGGCGCGCCGTTAAATTTCGTTCCATGCCGTCTTGCCCACAGGCTGTTTAAAGATACGCCGCCGCATGTTAAATCCTTTGGAATGACGGTAAAGCCCAGACGAGTTCCCGTAAAGCCGGCATTTTTAGAAAAGCTTCGCAGCTCAATCGCACAGGTTCTTGCTCCCTCGCATTCATAGATCGAATGTGGTACATCGGCTTCTGAAATATATGCCTCGTAAGCGGCATCGTAAATAATCACACAACCTTCCCGGTTGGCATAGTCCACCCAACGCTGCAATTCCGATTTGGTAATCGCCGATCCGGTCGGGTTATTCGGAAAACACAGATAAATGATGTCCGGACGTTCCTTTGGCAGCTCCGGCAGGAAATTCGTCTCTGCCGTACATGGCATATAGATCACATTCGACCAGCGTTCTTCCTGTTCCAGATACACGCCTGTTCTGCCGGACATGGCATTGGTATCCACATAGACCGGATAAACCGGATCACAGACGGCGATTTTATTGTCCAGGGCAAAAATATCTCCGATATTACCGGAATCGCTTTTCGCTCCGTCGCTGATAAAAATTTCGTCCAGCTCGATATGAGCCCCCCTGGCTGTATAATCATGATCGATAATCGCCTGACGTAAAAATTCATAGCCTAATTCCGGCGCATAGCCCTTAAAGGTTTCCGCACGGCTCATCTCATCGACCGCACTGTGCAGCCGCTCGATCACAGCCGGAGCCAGAGGCAGCGTCACATCGCCGATTCCCAAACGGACGATGCTTTTATCCGGATGAGCAGCCGAATACTCCTTAACCTTTTTGCCAATCGTAGAAAACAGATAGCTTCCTGGCAGTTTTAAATAATTTTCATTGATCTTATACATATTTTTTCCTCCATTCTTTCTGGTTAATTTTTCATAGCGTACTTGACAAAAGTCTCCATCTTATTTATTGTACTGTTGTATACAATCCTTTCTGCTGTTCTAATCATAACCGATTTCGGAGAAACTGACAAGCCCCATTTTCAAAAAAAGAAAAAAGCCATAATTCCTTTATGAAAAGAATCATAGCCTTTTCCAATCCAGAGAACTGGCAGGGTTTTCTCTGTCAAAAAACTGTTTTAATACGCAAATTTTACATTTTTGATCTGAACCGTTCCCTGCTTCACTACCAGTTTTACGACAGCCTCTTCTCCTGCCGGAATAGCAACGCTTTCTGATAGCGGCAGATGTTCCTCCTCTGTTATGGACATGGTTGTTTTTGGCAGTGTTACCTCACCGACCAGATCTCCATTACAGTAAACCTCGATTTTAGCCTCTTCTAACGCTGTCCCTTCTACCGAAACCTGACAAAGCTTTTCTACCTCATGAACCGTATAATAAGCATATTCCTCGGCAGATAGCTCTAACGCCAAGTCAAACAACGGATCATATCTGACCTCTGGTTTTGGTCCACAGTCAAAGTCAAAGGACGGGAATGGATGCCGTTTTTGGGTAGCCCAAACAAGCTTTGTATGGTCTTCTGCACGAAATTCCAGATAATTTCCCCATTCCCAGTTCCCATAATAGCGCCTTCCATCCGGCTCCCACATATCATAACCGACACCCGGAACATTGATATTAGGACGTTTCTGACTCAAACGTGGATATTCTTTATTACGGATACAGTTTTGATACCACAGACTTTCTAAGTATTCGTCAAAAATCCTTTGGCTGTTTTCATAGGATGGACGTGGACCACCGGAAATAAAGGCGGCAATTTTATCCCACTCCTTTGGTAATACCTGCCCTAAATTATTCGTTCTGCCTTCCCGCGCCGCTGTCTTCCACCCCCAGATGGAATAGCCGATACCCAAATGCCCGCACATATCAAAAAATACCGCATTGGCAATCGGATGAGAGCCACATTCGCTAATCCAGATCGGCACATCTAGTTCCAAACCTTTCAGTATATAAGGACGTAAGTCCTTGAGAGAACAATCTGCCCCATAAATATGGACATTGATTGCCCAGTTGTGATAGCCTGGATCGTAATCATGACCAAATATCTCATTGCTGCGGGCAAAAGCAGGTCCTTCCAGGAAAAAGATATGTTTTCCACCGTCAATTTTCCGCATCCGTTCGATACATTCGATGTAATATTGTTCCAAAAGCGGAATTGCAAAGTATGCCGGCGGAGTGCTGACCGGCTCATTGGCTAAATCATAACCTGCTAAAATCCAACGCTCATGATATCTCCTTGTCAATTCCTCCCATAAAAGAATCTGGCGTTCCTTGCTTTCTTCATCCATCAAAAGACTTGGATAATGATTAAACAAAGCATCTCCGCAGCAACCGTTGATACCACCGACAGAAGCGTGCATATCTAAAATTACATATATTTTATATTTCTCACACCAGTCAAACAGATGATCTAAGCGTGTAAATGCTTTTTCATTGAATTGAATCCCTGGCTCCTCATAAAGCAGAGCGTTGGCATCTAAAACCACACGCACGCAGTTCCATCCGTCTTCTGCCATCGCCTTGATATCCTCTTCATTGGTATGAGCTTCTTCCCATCGATCCCAAAATGTACTTAAATATTCGCTTCCGCACAGTTCCTGTACTACCTGGGAAATGGTCCGGCGGCGGTCAAATCGCTGGTTATTCTGCCGGTCGTCCTTTGGAAATACCCATTCTAGCGGACGCGGCGGCTGACCCACCATAAATCCTTCCGGGTTCTGCCAGTTGGCAATGGCATATCCCGCTAGTACCACCGGTTCCCCTGCTTCATTCACAAATCCTCTTCCTTGGGCGCGCAGCACACCCTTTACACAACCATTATTATACTTACTCATTTTTACCTCCTATTTAAGTTCCGCATCTCCATTTCAATACCCCTTAACTGGGGAGAAAATTCCTG
>CAJUFW010000009.1:3521-8900 GCA_910585655.1 uncultured Lachnospiraceae bacterium | reverse complement strand
TATAAAACCATGCCCTTCGGGCGCGTCAGTAATTTCTCCCAGGGGTATTTCCATTTCGATGCTGTTTTAGCTTTTATTTAAGTTCCGCATTTTTTATTTAAGTTCCGCATCTCCATTTCAATACCCCTTAACTGGGGAGAAAATTCCTGCCGCTATAAAACCATGCCCTTCGGGCGCGTCAGTAATTTCTCCCAGGGGTATTTCCATTCCGATGCTATTGCTGTTGCTGTTTTTATCTATTGTTGTAGCGGTCAAGAGCGGCTTGCCAGAGGGCAATACAGTCTTCTATTCCATATTCTAAAATCTTTTTCTGGAACTTGTCATAGCCGTCAAAGGATTCCTGACCGATGATGTATTTCAAGCTCATTTCCTGTACCAGAGTCTGAATGGCGGTATAGGTGTCCGCATAGCGGTAGGCTTCTTCTGCGGTCATGGTGACGCTTGCCGGAATTACAAGGTCTCTGGACATAGTGTCCCAGGTCACTCTGGCATCGAGCATAGACGCATCAGCCGCCACATCCATCTTCTTCCAGTTGTAAAGCCCAAAATCGGCAATCGCTAACGTATAAAATCCTAATGCGTCTCCTGGCGAATATCCATCTGGATTGTTCATAATCAGATCCGTCATCTTTACCTTGCCGTCTGCATCCAGAGTATAGGTTTCCCCTTCGATTCCATAGCTGGAAAGCATCATACATTCCTCGGTATACCAGTAATCCAGCCAGGAAAGCGCCAATTCCGGATTTTTACAGTTTTTTGTAAGAGCAAGTGGCGTTTTGACAATCTGGCTGTCCAGAGCCGTGCGAAGCTGAGAGGATTCTCCTTCCTTTTGTACAGGGCTTACCACGGCGGACAACCAAAAATTCGGATCTTTTGCCGTTCCTCTTTGCACAAAGTTGTCTGCCGATTCTCCCCAAATCCCCCGGCTGGAACCACCACGGTTCGTAGCGGTCTCTTCTGCACTTGGCCAGAACAAAGAGCTGGATAAGAAATTCGGATCAAGCAGTCCTTCTTTATACCATTGATTCATTTCTTCCAGGTACTGTCTATAGCCCTCTTCCAGAGGTCCATATTTTATAACGCCGTTTTCCTGGTAAAATTCCTCCTGAATACCATATGCTGTAATGAAATCCATCCCATCCTTAAACATCAAGTGTGGCCCTTCGCAACGGTAGTTATCCTTAAAGCCCTTTAGCATCACATGCCAATCCTCCATTGTCACCGGAAGCGGCATCTCCATCTCATCAAGCCAATCCTGTCTCACCAGAAAACCGGCAAAGGTCGGTTCGGCACGGATTCCATCATCATCACAAGCCAAGACATAAATAGCAATGGTTTTTCCCTCGTCGGTTACAGAGTCTTTATATACCTTTTCATCACTTCTGCGGATCGCATCATAATGAGGCATATAATCTGACACCCATTCTGTCAAATCCAGGTAAACACTATCCTCTACTCCCTTTGCCATACCATTCGGATATAAGCTAGCGTTATAAATAATCTCTGGATAATCACCGGAAGCCAGCATCAGACCAAATTTTTCTGACTGCTCATTCATCGAAACGACCGTCCAGTTGACATGGACATTCGTATTTTCCTCAATTTTTTGAATGGCGAGCAGATCGTTGGGATCTTCTACATAGCTGTTGCTCCAGACAAGCCACATCGACAGTTCTTGCTTTTCTGCCAGTGGAAACGTATACTTGCTGTCCTCTGTGACTGTATTCGTATCCGTTTCATTTTCCGTTCCCTTATCCGGCGTCTTATTTTCGGTTTCCTGCTTTCCTGTTTCTTTGTTATCCGCTGCCTGCTCTTTATTCCCACAGGCTGAAAACAGCAGCAGACAAATCAGCAGACTGGCGATCATACCCCGAATATTCCGTTTTTTGTGGTGACTTTGTTTTTGCTTCATGTTTTCTTCTCCTCCTTCCAGCGCTAGGCTGTTTCCTTTGTTTACTCTTCTATTTTATCATAGTAGTTTTTGGGCGACTTCCTTTCTGTCTGCCTTTTTTTGTCCCTGGTATGGTCATTTCTGACCTCTTTTGCTTTATCTTTATAAAAAGATATCATATCTTATTTTTATATTTGACCTTTCCTGCCTACTCCTCCAGCAACCGCAGCTTTACAAATGCAATTTCATCGGCATGTAGCCGCAGATACAGTTTTAATGTCCCGTCACCAGCCTCCTGCTTTTGTATCACTAGCTTCGGCTCGCACATCCGCCTGAAATACTTGATATCGTTCCTAGAAAGCTCCTTTTCAAAATCCATTTCCCGCCAAAGGTCAAATACGCTTCCATTCTGCTCGTTTATTCGGTAAATTTTAATTTGATAGGTTCCGTTCTCTACTCCGGACAGTGCCAGATCCAATTCCAGGCTTTCCCGATCCTCAAAGTAATCCTTCATATGCTCTTTTGCTATTTCATCCTCTTTTGTCAAATAATAGTGATATCCCAGCTTTCTCTGATTGTGACAAACGATTCCATAAGTTCCATGCTGATCCGTCGAAATCAGATAATGCTCTCCTTTCCCGATAAAATACGGATATAACCGATTTAAAAATTCAAAGGCAAAGCCCGCTGGCTTTAAAATCCCATCCTTTGAAAAAAGCCCGGTTCCGCCATAGAGCATAGGTCTGGAATCGTAGTATTCGGACACCCGGTCGCTTCCTAAAAAAAATCCCATGTCCTCAATTTCCCCATATAAGTCGAGAACATTTTTTATTACGTAAGCTCCTTTAAAGCAAGTATCGTTGATAAAGTTGCGGGCAGAGACAGTCAAATTCCACTCCGACATATAAAGTTTGGTGTTCTTCAAACCAGTCTCCGCTACCAGCTCTTTGACCCTCTGGACACGATGCAGCAGACATCTCTCATCCAGGCTCCTTCTGGAATAACAATCCTCTTCGATTTCCCCACGTTCATAAGCAAAATAGCTAATAGACAGATAATCCGGCAGACACTCCCTTTTTCCCCAGCCTTGTAAAAAATCCAAACGGAAGTCCTCGCTTAAATCCAAGCGTAAACCGCATCCTCCTACTTCCATATCCTCGCAATAGTGCTTAACAATCCGATAGGTTTTCTCAAACAATTCATAATACTCTTCTGCTGCGCCTTTCTGCCCCCATTTGCTTTCCGTAAACCAAACCTCCATCCGCCAGGCGGACAGCTCTTTTCTGCCGTACCTTCGTACCAGGTGGCGCATCATTGCCTGCAGACGCGGCTCCCACTCTTTTATCTCCACAAAACCTGCCTGCTCTTCCTCCCTTAGCATATGCTGTACATTATGGAAAAACTGAAATGGCTTCATTCCCAGTTCAATATGAGGCTTTAACCCTTGACGCAGTAAAAAGTCTAAAATAAAATCAAGCCTGCCAAAATTATAAGTCTCCCTCACATCTAACAAAAGTTCTTTGGAAAACACATTCCAAAAACGGACATATCGGAATCCAAGAGCTTCTTTGAGTAACATGACATGCTCTTGTATATCGGACTTTAAAAGCATAGAAGCCGAACCGATATTGATTGTCCTGCCCCATCCTTCCCAAAGCTGTTCCTTTGCTTCTGCCTTCCAAAGCGCTTGCTCCCGGTTTCTCTCCTCCTCCGTCTCCTCCTCCCGCTTTGGAGATAGATACTTCTGCAGCCGTTCTTCTATCTGGGCGTTTCCCAAACCATTTCTGTCAGTCTGATCCGCACCTCCATGTTTGGTATTCTCATACTGTTCCCTTTTCCAATTCCTTCTCATCGCTGCCGGGGTATTTCCGTATGCTTTTTTAAAGGCTTTATTAAATACTGCTACGTTGGCAAAACCATTTTCCAGAGCAATCCTAGTAATTGGAAAATCAGTATACTTTAGTTCATCCATTGCTGCATGGAGGCGAAGCTGCGTCAGATATTCCGCAAAGCTCATACCATATTGTTGTTTAAAAAAGCGGGAAAGATAGCCATGGGAAAGATAAAGCTGCTCTGAAAGCTCTTTAAGACTGATTGGCTGGTCATAATTATCCTGGATATAACGATTGATTTGCGAAATCCGCTCTTCAAATTGCCCTTCCTTTTCCGTTACCTCCCGATCAGCCGCCCGTACCAAAAAATATTTCACCAAACTGTCTAATAGCTGGAAATACAAAGCATGATAGTGAAAATCTCTTGCTTCCAGATATTGGCGCAGCAGCTTTCTTAGTAATTCCCGAAGCTTTTCATACTGCCCGCCCTGCTCTCTGGTTGAATCGCACCAAAACAAAATCCTTCGGCTCTCCAAGGTCTGGCTGAGAATCTGATAAGGAATCGGTACGCATACATACAACACGTCCTCGCTTCCTTTTAACCTATGACTCTGGTTGGCATTTATCACCAATACATCTTCTGGTGCCAATGTCGTCTTCTGTTCCCCAAAGGAAACTTCCAGACTTCCTACCAGCAAATACAGCAATTCGATGTCCTGATGAACCTCTTCTTGTCCCTCCGCTTTATAGAATACCTGGATTCTTGGCTGGATTCCTCTCAATCTATGCTCCATCCTTTCTATCCTTCCAATAACCTTTTTACCATCGCCACATGACGTGTGGTCTGTTCTATCGCATCGTAGCCTCCCTCATCCTCAAACTCTGTCATGATAAAGCCTTCAAAATCGGATGCGGCAATTACCGGAATAATCTCCTCATAAGGAATCGAAGCTTCCTTTAGCTCTTTGCTGACATAGTGGCACTTGCCGTGCATTTCAAAACAATACGACATAATCCGTTTTAATCCTTCTAACTCTTCCTTGCAGCTTTTCCGAAACTGCACAAAGCCATACATCCCGTTTAAGGCAGTGAAAAGAGCCGGGCATTTTTTTCCTTCCGGAGCTATCTGCCGCATTGCCTCTTCCATCGGTACATTTTCATAGCGAAGCTTGGCACAACGTTCTAACTGCTCCACCGTCGCTCCTCCTGCCAACGCCCGATCCCAATGCGGCTTGTTCGGCTTTGTGGCAAAGCAGCCAAAGTCTGGTATCAGACCCAGATAACGACTGCCCGTCTGTTCTATCGCCTCCACATACTCTAAGACTGCCGGAGTAATCGGGCTTTCCGGGTTATGAATTTCAATTCCTACTCTTACGTTATAGGCTTCTGCATAAGGAGCCAGTCTTGCCAGCCCCTTTGGTGAAAGTAAATACTGTTCCCGCATTACCGTACAGCCTAACTTATTGGCAGAGATAATATCTGTAATCGCACGCGCCACCATCTCATCCTCTGTCAAATCACGGTCTTTCCGTAAACCCCGATCCATGTTGGCAGCATAGCAGACGGGTCTTATTCCATAAGTTTCTTCACACCGACGGATAAATTTTACAAACTCCTCCGACACATACGGATAAGTAGGAATCATCTGAGCTGCCA
>CAJUFW010000009.1:0-3511 GCA_910585655.1 uncultured Lachnospiraceae bacterium | reverse complement strand
AGCTGCCACGATTTCATAGCCTTCCGCCCCCAGTTTTGCAGCGGTACGAATCACGCCCTCCAAATCCAGCTCTCCTTTGATATACGGGGTTCCCAGTGAAAATAGTGTAATTCCTGTTTTTATCTTTGACATCCTTTTTCTCCTTACTTTCCTTTAGAAACAATTCTTCATTGTCTGACGGCAAGACACTTGCTTCCGCTGCCATCTACCGGCATATACTGGTGGTTTGAACCTATCGGCATATACGGCGAACGAAAAAACAGTGTCACCTTAATCTCATGCTCCCCTTCCGGCAATCCGCCTGGGCGAAATACCCGGATGGTTGCCGGTTCCTTTACCTGCCAGAATTCCGTATAGCACTGCTCCAATTCTACCGGACTGAATTCCTTTCCATGAAGACAGAACTTGATGTTCTCCTCCTCTACCTTAGCGCCATCTACCGTTACGGCAAACTCGTCAATCACTGACAGAAAATGCCCTCGGTAATAAGCCAGGCGGATATCAAACTGATAGCCCTGCCGTTTCCCGTTTACCTCATACTGTCTGAGGCTGTCACTGACAATCACATCAACAAATTCCATCCGCATTGCAAAAGCCATGTTTTTCCCTGCCTTTCTTTTCTATCACAATTTAATTTCCCTATTCTGTGCCGCCGATTGATACATCGTATCTAAAATCCTTGTCACTGCCAAAGCCTCTTCTGGCTTTACAAGCGGCTCGGTATCCTCCAAAATCGATTTTAGCCACTGACGACAGTCAATCGTCCCTTCTTCTCCGCTGCCGCCTCCAAAATAGGCTACTCCTCCTATTGTAGAAAGCGTTTCTTCCATCAACTGCCCGTTCCTGCCCCGATTATAAATCAATTCATTTTTTGCATAGCTCATACCAGAATGGATTTCTGCCCCTGCTTTCGTCCCGCAAAGGGTAGTGGAAGCTTCTCTCGCCTCCAGAATATTCAGCGCCCAGCTCGCTTCCAGTTGAATAGAAGCACCATTTTTCATTTTAATAAAGCCCATTGCCGAATCCTCTACTTCAAAAGTTTCCGGATTCCATGGTCCGAACAAATTCCCTTCTGTTGCCTGCGGCAGCTTTCCCAGCTTGTAATAAACTGCTGCCGTCACACGGTCAATCTCATAGTTCCCCATACACCACAAAGTAATGTCCAAAGCATGTGTGCCAATATCAATCAAGGGACCTCCGCCCTGCTGCGCCTTATCCTGAAACACACCCCAGGTCGGAACACCACGTCGGCGGAGAGCATGTGCTTTCGCATAATAAATCTCTCCCAGTTCTCCCTTTTCACAGGCTGTATGAAGGTTCTGCACCTCCGGGCGGAAGCGATTCTGGTAGCCGACGGTAAATTTTGTACCAGCCTTTTTCCATGCCTCTACCATCCTTTCTGCTTCCTCTGCACTGTGAGACATTGGTTTCTCACAATAAACATGTTTTTTCGCTTCAAAGGCAGCGATGGCAATTTCACTATGTACCACATTTGGGGTACAGATATGCACCACTTCTACCTCCGGATTCGCTAACAGTTCCCGGTAATCTGCATAAACCTTCGCTCCTTTGGCTCCAAACGCTTTTGCAGCCTCCTCTGCCCGCTCTATGATGATATCACAGAACGCAATGATTTCATTCAAATCTCCATTTTCCTTTAAAGCCGGAAAATGCTTTTGACCGGCGATCCCGCCGCAACCGATAATTCCTACTTTACATTTTCTCATAGATTCCTTCTCCTTTACAAAATTGTTTTAATAGCTTCTCCTGTTTCTGCTGATTTTCTGGCAGCTTCCATCACTGCAAGTACCCTGCGGACTTCTGCAATTTTAATTTTAGACTCTGCTCTCTGATGGATGACATCATCCACATTTTTGTAAAATTCTATCCAATCTGTTTGGATTTCCGGCAGCGGCTCCATAAGAATTCCTCCTGGCGGTACCGGAGCAAATTGCCTGGTCGGTCCTGCCTCGGTCTCTGTAATCTGCGGCGGCAGCTTCTTTAACAGTTTGCCGGTATGGTAAATATTCCCTTCTCCTGCGAACGATTTGACTACCATCGTCCCCTTGTCTCCGGCTGCCAGCCATCTCGGCTGATACTCTAAAATATACGTAGATAGCTCAATATGGGCTGTGACCTCATTGTCCAGCTTGAGAATGATTTTAAAATAATCATCTACTTCTTCATGGAGGACATTCTTAATATCTGCATAAACAGACAGAATTTTTGCTCGCGGCATCATAAAGAGGATCTGGTCAATCAAATGTACACCCCAGTCATACATCATCCCGCCGCCGTATTTTTTGTATAAATGCCATTCGTGCATATAGCCATTTCCAGAATGCAGCCTTGACTCAACCGTAAATACCTTCCCCAGCAAGCCATCCTCTAAAGCTTTCTTTACCATCAACATATCACGATCCCATCTGCGGTTCTGATGAGAAGTAAAAAAGACCCTCGCTTCTTTACAGGCTCGTTCCATCTCGTCTAATTCCTCCACCGAAAGAGCAGCCGGTTTTTCTGTAATTACGTTCTTCCCTGCTTTTGCCGCCTTTAGGCACATTTCCTTATGCAGATGGTTCGGCACGGTCAGAATCACCGTATTGACCTCTCTGTCCTCCAGCAGTTCTTCCGCACTCCGGTACATCGTAAACCCTCGTTCCAGTGCCTCCTGCTGCCGCTCTGGTACAATATCGCATACGGCTGTAATTGTTACCCCTGCACGCGGAGCGTTTTCTGCATGCCATTTGCCCATACCACCAAATCCAATAATCCCTAACTGAATCTGCATGGTTCCTCCCTCCTATTCTTTTCTTACTGTTGTAAAAATTTTTTCTGATTTTCTTCATTATAAAAACTTTCCAGGCAAAAAAATATCTGGAAACCAACCAAATTTATAGTCAAATTTCACCTATTCTTTATCATACTTTTTCGTTAGGTTAAAAAATATCTATCATTTTTGACCTAGCCAAAAAAGAAAATACTTGAGAATCCCTCTTGACAGAAACAACATTTTGTATTTGAATAGACAGGTAGCACAAAGATTATTATATATAGAAAGAAGTCTTGGTTTATGAAAAAGCAAAGCTATGAAATCGACATGTGTCACGGACCGCTGCTTGGGAAAATACTACTCTTTTCCCTGCCTCTGATGCTCTCTAGCATCCTCCAGCTTCTCTTTAACGCTGCCGATATGATCGTCGTCGGGCGTTATGCCGGAAGCCAGGCGCTGGCTGCGGTCGGAGCTACCGGAGCCTTAATCAACCTTTTGATCAACGTCTTTATGGGTCTTTCCGTAGGCGTCAACGTCATGGTAGCACGTTATTATGGCGGCAAAAAAGAGGAAGCCGTCAGCGAAACCGTCCACACGGCTGTTCTGACCAGTCTGATTTCCGGCGTTATTCTAACCGTCCTGGGGATTACTCTTTGTCATCCGCTGCTGGCTCTGATGGGAACCCCGGAGGACAGATCGGAAGAGCACACGTCTGAACTCCAGTCACATTACTCGATC
>CAJUFW010000008.1 GCA_910585655.1 uncultured Lachnospiraceae bacterium | reverse complement strand
GTGCAACCTGCTATATCCAGTTGTCAATGTACTAATCATTGTGCTTAGTATAGCAAAGAGACAGAAAAAAAAGCAAGAGGCAATTCATCCCCGACCTTAGAGGTCGGAGTCTTCTTGCCAAAATAGGATAAAATGAGTTACAAGGAAGGATAGGTTATGCAAGATAAAAAGGAAGTTATATCCACCCAGATCCGGCTTCCTACCAGGATACATGAGTATATTCGGCAGGAAGCAGATAGGATGGGGATAGCGCAGAACACATTTCTGATTATCCTGCTGGAGCAGGGAAAGAAATTGTGGGAAGCAGATGTTACTCACCTTCGGGAAGTTCGATAGCTCCATGTTCCTTTTCGTAGGCTTCGACGCCAAGTTTCATAAAGTATTCAAGCTGGGCGTTTGTAGTCCGCATTTCATTTTTGGCAATGATTTTGGTTTTTTCATATAGTATTTCGTCGTATCGCATTTGGGTGGAAACTTTTCCGTTATATGCCATAGTAGCACCTCCTAAAATTTACATATCCAAAGAAAGGAAAAGTTATGGAAGATAAAATACAAACCGGACTACGTATTCCGGAAAGGCAGTATAACAGGGTAAAGGAAAAAGCTGACCGGATGGGAGTTTCTATCAATCAGCTTATCCTTGTGTTGATTGATACAGGGCTTAATTTTCTGGATAGGGAGCAACAGGAATAGTGCCATTCTGCTGCTCATAATCAGAGATATATTTTTTAATTAGAAACTCTACTAAGTTGTTCATAGAACGGCTTTCGGCTTCGGAAAGAGTTTTCAATTTTCCATAGGTGATTTCATCTATGCGAAGCCCTGTTTGAATCTTTGATATAGCCATATGGTAAAACCTCCTGATAAATATTGTTAGCATATTGTAGCAAAAACAAATTGACTTTTCTACTAACATATGTTAGCATAACGATATAATTAAATATAAAGTGCTAACATATCAAAGGAGGGAACACAAATGGAAGTGGCAATGAAGATTGAAGACGCAGCCCTTGAGGCAAGAAACCTGCGGAGTGTAATCCTGGCAACCTATGATGCCATTTACAATGGTGCTGACAGTTACAGGGAATTTGAGGGTGCGCTCCACACAGTGTTTGATATGGCACACGACCATATGGAGCATATGGAAGCGTTGACAGAGGAAGCGTTTGCATTGGCAAGGGAAGGATGATGGAGACAGTTGACACTAAGTAGTTGCGACGTCGCAACAGAAAGGGAAGAGGCTATGCGAAAGAATCTGAAAGAAGCCCGCCAGAGGGCGGGCTTGACACAGAAGCAGGTAGCAGACAAGCTACATATTTCAGAAAGGCATTACAAATTTATGGAATCTGGTCATACCATAGGGAATGTTGAACTGTGGGATATACTTGAGGACTTGTTTAATGTCCATCAGCGTGTTTTGCGAGAAAATTATCCCGGCATAAAAGATAGTCAGTAGAGACCTCCAATTTGTCAGCGATTTTAACCAGCTTTTCATAGTCTGGATAGCTTCTTTCACTTTCATAATTCCGGTAAGCACGTAAAGTGATAGAAAGGAAATCCGCCATTTGTTGGGCGGTTAAACCATGTGATTTTCGAGTTTCATTTAAACGTTTACCAAACATAAAATACCTCCTAAAAATAATACTTGACAATGAAAGAATCTTACACTATAATCTGAAACATGAATAGTGAAAGAATCTTTCACCATTAAAAAGCGACAATATAAAAGGAGGGAACGCAAATGGAACTAGCGATGAGGATTGAAGATGCCGCCATTGAGGCAAGGAATCTGCGGAGCGTAGCCCTGGCAACTTATGACGCCATTTACAATGGGGTTGATAGCTACCAGGAGTTTGAAGGGGCGCTTCATATAGTGTTCAACATGGCACATGACCATATGGAGCATATGGAAGCGTTGACAGAGGAAGCGTTTGCATTGGCAAGGGAAGGATGATGGAGACAGTTGACACTAAGTAGTTGCGACGTCGCAACAGAAAGGAGAGAAAGCTATGCGAAAGAATCTGAAAGAAGCCCGCCAGAGGGCGGGCTTGACACAAAAGCAGGTAGCAGAGTATTTAGGGATACATGAACGATATTATCAACATATCGAAGCTGGACAGCGCACAGGTGACTTTACGCTGTGGGATATGTTGGAGGATTTATTTGAGATTCACCAGAGGATATTGCGAGAGAATCTAAATAATCCTTCCGACAAAGCAGTTCATCAAGAGAAACCTCCAAAATAGCAGAAAGAATTATCAAAGATTTGATATCAGGCTCACGAGTTCCATATTCATAATTTTGATAGGAACGGTCGTTTATTTGTAGCTGTACTGCTATAAAATGTTGCGTCAATCCTTTTGAAATACGTAAATTTTTAAGCTTTTCGTGAAATTGCATAAATACCTCCTAAAAGTATTGACACGAACAAAATGACGTGATAATATATAAGCACGAACAAAATGACGTGTCTGGTTAAAATGAGAGTATAATAACAACTTATTTTACCACACAAATAGGAGGGAACGCAAATGAATTTGGCGATGAGGATTGAAGATGCCGCCATTGAGGCAAGGAATCTGCGGAGCGTAGCCCTGGCAACTTATGACGCCATTTACAATGGGGTTGATAGCTACCAGGAGTTTGAAGGGGCGCTTCATATAGTGTTCAACATGGCACATGACCATATGGAGCATATGGAAGCGTTGACAGAGGAAGCGTTTGCATTGGCAAGGGAAGGATGATGGAGACAGTTGACACTAAGTAGTTGCGACGTCGCAACAGAAAGGAGAGAAAGCTGTGAGAAAGAATCTGAAAGAGGCCCGCCGGAGGGCGGGCTTGAGACAGCGGGAAATGGCAGAGCATTTAGAGATTGATTTGCGTACTTACCAACGGATAGAGGCAGGAGAAACACCAGGGAGTATCAGGGTATGGGATGCCTTGGAAGATCTGTTTGGGATTCCTCAGCGCCAGCTTCGGCAGATGGAGTCACCAGCGAAGAAATAAGAAGATGGACGTGAATATAGCATGTATCATTTTCAAAAGTAATTTTTTCAAAAAGAGCAGGAAGGAGATGGGCTAACTGGCTTTCGGATAGATCCGATAAGTTTAGGTATTCCGAAAGGGAAGGAAATAGTTTCTTTGTATTTTGTAAAATAGAGTCTCTATGTGTAAGAATTTCTTCCCAATTGGAAAAAAAACCGTTGCCGGTTAAGCAGTCTATTGGCACATCAAAGTATTTCGCAATAGAGGCTGCTGTGGATAAAGGCGGTTCTATAGTGCCAGCTTCATATCTTTGGTAAGTGCGTAGGTTGATGTTTAGGTAATTAGCAAGGTTTTGCTGAGTGGCTTTGAAACGTTTACGCATTAACTTTAAGCGGTTGTGGAATTCCATACTATAACCTCCAAATAATTTTACGGCATATATGCCGTAAAAAGTCTTGACAATGGTAAAAATATTGTTATAATAAAATCAAACACGGCATATATGCCGCAAAATTTGAGTTCTATTATATTTTACCATATAAAAGGAGGGAACGCAAATGAATTTGGCAATGAAGATTGAAGACGCAGCCTTTGAGGCAAAGAGTTTGCGGAGCGTAGCTTTGGCAACCTATGACGCCATTTACAATAGCCCTGATGGCTACCAGGAGTTTGAAGGGGCGCTCCATATCGTGTTTTGTATGGCACATGACCATATGGAGCATATGGAAGCGTTGACAGAGGAAGCATTTGCATTGGCAAGGGAAGGGTGATGGCAATATTTGAAAAAGGAGAGATATACGTGAATCCAGATGTAATTACGATCCAAGATTGCCTGGACATGTATGATAAGAAGGGGCAGGCAGTCCTTATTGCCGCTGGAAAGGTAGTAGGGTTCATTGACAGTGGCAAAGATGAGGGATGAACCTGTCAAGTCGGACAACTAGAAAGGCATATGATGAAGAAACAGGAGGTGTTTTTTTATGAAGATTAGCTATATGCTTCGGATTGGCAACGGACCTTCCGAGCCGTTTATTCCAGAGGAACATCCAGATATTGTGCGGAAGCTTAATCACCAGGGATTAACGACACTGGGATACGTTCCGGTAGCCAGATCGGAAAAAGAAAGCGTCCCCGTAGGAGCGGCAACTCCGGCGGGGACAAGGTAGTGCTTGAACTATACACTACCACTACCATATCAGAAAAATGGAGGAAAGTCAAATGGATCGGAAAAGAAAACCATACCACACCTGTCCATACTGCGGCGGGCATCTGGATTATGGGGAAAAATGTACCTGCCAGAAGGAAGCCGAGCGGAATCGTCAGGAGTTAGAACGACGGTTCTGCTCTGATAAGGACGGACAGATGGAGCTAAGGAGGGTATCATGCGGAAGATAGGAAGCTATGTCATGCCCATGCTGGCTACTGCGGTGACAGCGGTTTTGCTGTATGCGTCGCAGCCGGTTCGGGCAGGAGAGACTGTAGAAGTGCCAACGCATGTGATAGAACTATCGGAACAGATAGGACAAGCATATGATATCTGCCCGGAGCTGCTCCAGGCAATTTGCTGGAGAGAAAGCCGGTTTCAGGCAGAAGCGAGAAATGGAAGCTGTATCGGAATCATGCAGGTATCCAAGCGTTGGCATGTGGACAGGATGGACAAGCTGGGTGTGAGCGATTTAACCGATCCGGCGCAAAACATGGAGGTGGCAGCAGATTATCTTCAAGAGCTATTTCGGGACTACCATGACGCAGGAATTGTGCTGATGGTGTATAACGGAGATTCTCGTGTGTGGGACGTGCTGGAAGGACGAGGAGAGCTTTCCAGCTATGCCAGGGAGATATTGGAGTTGTCAGAGCGCTTGGAGCGGCAGCATGGGAAATAGGAAAGAACGATAGAAAAAGACAGGAGGAGCAGTTATGGAAGAAGTTTTAGCAAGGAAGACCGCTGCCATCTGGTTGGATGAGCTGATTGAAACGCAGAAGCGTAGGAAGGAGATTGCCGTTCTGGACAAGAAGGTAGAGGCGATTGTATTTGCGGATTCCTTATCCATTTATAGCGGGATTGAGTGTTTGGCGGAAGCGTTGGGAGAGAACTTACAGGAACGGCAGGGGACAGGCTGTAAATTTTATTTCTTTTTTTTACAAAGGAATAGAAGTGGTGCAGGCAAAGGAGGAATGATTTATGGCGGAAGCGATGATTTACCCAGCTATCTGCGGCGTGATGCAGGATATCGGCGTCGTGGGAAAGGATAGCACGAATAAGCAGCAAGGGTATCGGTATCGCAGTATTGACGACGTGATGAATGCCCTGAATCCGGCTATGATTAAACATAAGATTTTTTGTATCCCGGAGGTGCTGGAGCAGAACCGGGAAGAGCGAACGACAAAAAGCGGATCGATACTGATTTATTCGGTATGCCGGATCCGGTATAAGTTTTTTGCAACAGATGGGTCCTTTGTAGAGGCGGTAGTGGTAGGGGAAGGAATGGACAGCGGGGATAAGGCAACCAATAAGGCAATGGCGGTAGCCTTTAAATACGCCTGCTTCCAAACCTTTTGTATCCCGACGGAAAGTTTGATGGACGATCCGGATGCTACTACGCCAGAACAAAACAAGAGAACGGAACATCCCGTAAGGGGAAAGAAGATGAAAGAGCTGGAGGCAGAATTAAAGCGGACGGGTTATACGAATGCTTCGGTATGTAGGAAATATAAAGTAGATACCATTGACAGCCTTTCCGAAGAACAGCTCGCGGACTGCATTGCAAAAATGCGGAGCCAGGTTCCGGATAAGGGGGGTTCCAGGTGAATTTGAAATGTAAGGTAGCAGGGATTGGAAGAACTCTGGAAGGGAAACTGACCTTGACGTTGGAAATGCCGGAATTAAGTGTAAAAAAGGCGGAGGAACTGCTGCAAAAGGGTTTCTTGGATGCAGAATTAAAGAAGCACAGGGAAAAGAGAAGTCTGGACGCGAACGCCTATTACTGGCTGTTAGTGGGGAAAATCCAGAAGTTTGTAGGCGGCAGCCGGAACCGGATCCATAATACGATGTTAGACCGTTATGGAGAACTGGATCGGATGGAGGACGGAAGGCTCATTCCATTCTGTATCCGGGACGAAATTGACTATCTGGAGTTTTCCTATCCCCATCTGAAACCCACCCAGAAAACGCTGTCGAAAGGAGACTCCCTGTTCCGGTGGTACTACCAGATAAAGGGAAGCAGCGAGTACAATACGGCAGAAATGTCCCGCTTGATAGATGGGATAGTAAGTGAGTGTAAGGAGCTGGGAATTGAAACGCTTCCGCCAGAGGAACTAAAGCGGATGATGGAGGGATACCAACCATGAGCCATCTAGGAGAACTATTTATAACAGGCACCAAGCATATCATATCACATAGACCTTTTCCCGGCTGGCAGGTTCCATAGCCAGCCGGGAAAGGACAGTTCGTTGAACCATGAACCATCGTGGGACAGACAGGGAAGGATATCAGAAGAAATGGAGGATAACACGTATATCAAGATTAGCCGGAAGCTTCTGGACTGGGAATGGTACACAGATACCAATACCAAAGCACTGTTTCTGCATATGCTTCTCAAGGCAAACTGGAAAGATGGAAGGTTCCAGGGGGAAGAAGTCCCCCGCGGATCATTTGTCTCTTCCCTGCAGAAGCTGTCAGGCGAAACAAGCCTTAGTATGCAGGAGGTAAGGACGGCGCTTTCACACTTAAAAGTAACCGGCGAGATAACAAGCAAACCACACGCAAAATACAGCATATTTACTGTGGTGAAGTATGACGAATATCAAGGAAGTAACAGGCAGCTAACAGATAGCCAACAGGCAAGTAACAAGGAAGTAACAGGCAGCCAACAGGGAAGTAACACGCAAGTAACAAACAGCCAACAAGCAGTCAACAAGCAACTAACAACAATAGAAGAAAAGAAAGAAAAGAAAGAAAGTAATAAAACTATATTGTGCAACACAGCGGTCGAGGAACTTTTTGAACTCCTGTGGAAACTCTATCCCAGCAAAAAGGGAAAAGGGAAGGTCTCTATGGCTGCCAGGCAGCGCCTTTTTAAAGTGGGCTATGAAGAAATGGTCAGAGCAATAGGCAGATATAAGCAGGAGTGGGAAAAAGATTCAAGCTGGAAACAGATGCAGAATGGTAGTACGTTTTTTACTTCTGGATATGTGGATTACTTGGACGCCGAGTGGGCGAAGTCCCATCCGGGACAGGTGAGGTCTGTCCGGACACCGGAAGCATGGGAAGCAGGGGAACCACTGGAAGCAGGAGAATCACCAGAAGCGTGGAAACTGCAGAAAGCGGGAGAACCGGAGTCAGAAGAACCGGGAGAGGAGCTGGTAGGTGATGACTGGTGAAGTATGAATTCAACATGGAGGATGCGTTTCGCTTTGCCAGGAGCCAGGGCATCGAGGTCAAGCAGTCTGGGAACGAATTGTTTTTTAAAACCTGCCCTTACTGCAAGCCGCGGGCGACAAAAGGGAATACCAGAACCTTTTCTATCAGCCTGGAAACCGGGCAGTTTAAGTGCCTGCGTGCCAGCTGTGGGGTCAGCGGAAACATGGTTACGCTGTCCAGAGATTTTGACTTTAGCCTGGGCATGGAGATTGACGAGTATTACCAGCCGAGGCGCCGGTTCCGGCGGCTGCCGCAGGGGAAAGCCCCAATTGTGCCAAAGGCTCCTGCCGTACAGTACCTGGAGAGCCGAGGAATCAGCCAGCAGATAGCCGAGCAGTATGAGATTACCACGCAAAGGGATCGGGACAATATCCTGGTGTTCCCCTTCTACGATGAGCGGGGCATCCTGCAGTTTGTCAAATACCGCAAGACAGATTTCGATCCGGCGAAGGATGGGAACAAAGAGTGGTGCGAACGGGACTGTAAGCCGATCCTGTTTGGCATGAAGCAGTGTAAAGGTCTGGAACGCTTGATTGTCACAGAAGGTCAGATAGACAGTCTTTCCGTAGCGGCTGCCGGGCTTTCTAATGCGGTATCTGTCCCATCAGGGGCAAAGGGCTTTACCTGGGTGCCGTACTGTTGGGACTGGATGCGGAGCTTTGAGGAAATTGTTGTCTTTGGTGATTTTGAAAAAGGCAGCATGACGCTGTTGGAAGATATCCGCAAACGGTTTCCGAATCGGATTCGGCAGGTAAGAGAGGAGGATTACCGGGGCTGTAAGGATGCCAATGAGCTTTTGCAGCGCTATGGGAAAGAGGCGGTTCGGGTTGCCGTGGAGCAGGCGGAGGTAGCTCCGGTCGCACGTATCATTCCACTGGCAGATGTGGATAGTGTGGATATTTATCGACTGCCAAAGCTACAAACGGGGATTTCTCAGATAGACAGGCTCTTGTATGGTGGTCTGCCTTATGGTCAGGTACATATCTTGGCAGGAAAACGGGGAGAAGGGAAGAGTACCCTGGCAAGCCAGATCGTAGGAAGTGCTCTCAACCAGGAGAGAAAGGTTCTGGCATACAGTGGGGAGCTGCCGAACTATCTGTTTAAGTCCTGGCTGGATTTTCAGATTGCCGGTCCGCAGCACATTTCAGAGGAGTACCAGGGAGGACGCCTGTCCCGGTTTATCACCAAACAGAACCAGGCGCTAATTGATGACTGGTATCGGGAGAAGGCTTATATTTACGATAATCGAATCATTGAGGGAGACGAGAGAGAGGATTTACGAAAGACCATCGAACTGGCTGTCATGCAGTATGGTATCCAGGTAGTGTTGATTGATAACTTGATGACTGCCATAGAGATAGACGGAGGACAGGTGTTTGACCGTTATGACCGACAGAGCAAATTTATAGACGGGTTGCGGACACTGGCGGTTCGTTATGATTTAGTGGTTCTTCTGGTAGCACATCGGCGTAAAAACAGTGTGAGCCGAGACAGCAATGATGAGGTATTTGGATCCGGTGATATCACGAACTATGCCGGAGTGATTCTCAACTATGAGCGGAGCGCCGACTTGCCAGAAGAGAAAAGGCGGGCGACTGTCACCAAAAATCGCTTGTTTGGAAAGCTGGAGTTGGAGGGCTATATCCTGGACTATGAGGAACGCTCAAAACGGATCTATGGGCAGGGGGATGATAAAAATGCCTCCTATGGATGGGATAAGACAGATGGATTTGTCCAGGTAGAGATGGAGGATAACCCGTTTCAGTAAAGGGGGGCTACGATGGGAGCAGTCACAGCAAAGGACATCCCGGAAGAACAGCACATGCTGACAGAGTGCTGGGAGTTTTACAAACGAAACTACCATGCGGAGGAAGGGGACGCCTTTTGGACAAGCCTGGTAGCAGAGGCAAAGGCGATTATAGCAAAGTATCCAGGCTGTAAGAGGCTGGCGAGAAACCATCTTATAGCCTATATTGAGGAGATAGAGGAGAGGTGGAAAAAACAGCATGAAAAGAGAGAGTGATACCCTCTGGACAGAGGAACTTTACCGGGCAGCCTGCTTCCGGCTGACGGTAGGGCGTAGGGTGATCGTTCACCAGAGAGAGGTGGAAACGGCTTTTGGGAAGGTTTCCCGAAAAAGAAAGGCTATCGTGACAGGTCGTTACCCGCATATCCTAAGCGTGCAATATAGGAATGGTATGACGGAGTCCTTTCGTTACCCGGATGTGGTGCGGGAGGGGATTTTGGAAGTGGTGTGAAGGAAGCAGGAAGGAGGAGAAACAGATGGAAGGTCAGATGGATTATCAGGACTTAAAGACTGCGATAAGAGGGCATTTAAACAGCGCAGCCGAGGACTTTTTTCTGGTGGGCTACCTGCTCCGGCAGGTGAGCGAAAACGCGCTCTTTGCAGAGGATGGCTATACCAGCATATGGGAGTTTGCCAAGGGGGAGTATGGTCTAAGCGCCTCCAGTGCAAGCCGGTTTATGGCGATCAACGCCCGCTTCTCCATCGATGGCGGAGAACATATGGCAGAACGGTATATCGGGATGGGCGTCAGCAAGTTGCAGGAGATGTTAGGGTTGCCAGACGAAGAACTGGAGAAGGTGACACAGGAAACGACGGTAAAGGAAATCCGGGCAATGAAAAAGAAGCAGGAGGAAGCGCTTTCCTTTCATGGACTGCCGAAAACGGTCTATCCAGAGGGTTCCTTCTTGACGACACCTGGATGTGGTGATGGGAAATACTCTTGTTTCCTTTGTGCCTGTTCTTGTAGCATACGGCAGCAGGAGCGATATTGCAGGACGGCAACCTGCGGGACCCCCTTCCCTTGTACGCAGATGGGAGAAGAAAAGCGGAAAACAATAGAGGGTGGGGTATATGGGGACAAGTGCCAGTTCCTACATCCAGAGCTTGCACTGGTAACAGAAAGGAATCAAGAGCCGGATCCTTGCTGCCTGAATTGCAGGTACAGGCTTTGCTATTACCGTTGCGACGTCGCAACAGAACAGAACGAAAACAAGAAAAAGAGAGTTCCTGCAACCGTACAGGAACAAATGCGAAAAGAGCTACAGGAAGTGGAGAAAAGGACGGTCGCTGAATATGCGTCAGAAGAACAGCACGAAGAACCAACGGAAGAGGAACTCATGGAGGCAGAGTTCCGGGAGGTGGAAGAGAGGCAGCAGGAACCGGAAGCAATGCTTTGTGATACCTGCGAACACGACAGCGAGTGTTTTGGGAAAAAGACACATGCCAATGGGTGTATGGGGTATGAGGAAATGTTGGAACCAGACGGGATGGAGAAAACAGGGACAGAACAGGAACCGGATCCGGAGCAGTATACCAACTGGGATGTCCGGAGACTGTTCAACCAGTGCAAAAACGATTTAAAAAAGTACAAGGAGTTAGAAGTTCCTTTTCTGATGATACAAAGACAAAGGATTTATGTAGACGCTCTGGAGCTTTTGCTGGCAAAGTGGGAAGAAGAATGCGAGAAGGAGACAGAGGCGGACGACATGCTGCCGGGACAGATGTCGCTAGAGGAGCTAATGGAGTAGGAGGAACATCGATGGAAAATCCAGCAAATGGCTTAAAAGACTTAATGTGGAGCTTCCTGATGGATAGAGGGCAGAAGGGAAATATCCCAGCCTTAAAAGAAGCGGTGTATCGCCTGATTCAGATAACAACGCAAAAGACGGCAGGTCAGAGAAAAAAACAGGCATCCACTCATATTTCCTGGGATACTCTGGACATGGAACTGATGAGGATTGTGATAGAGGCAACCGCATTGGTTTTGTCGGGGAGGCTGGAGGAACTAGAGAAAGAAAAAGTGTGAGATGTCAAGAGCAGGAAAGAATGCCCCAGCGTCTGAATGAGCTGGGGCAGCAGTTAGGAATTAAGCTTGTATTTTAGAGAGAAGAGCCTCTTGTAATACCTGGGAGAAATTGATTCCCATAGAGACGGCACGTTCATTTAGCCAGGATGGGATTGTTAAAGTTTTTTTGACTGCTTTTGTGTCTTTGTATTGGTTGATATCACAAGACACAAGGGAAGAAAAACCATCTTCTGTGTGAATGGAGGAAATATCAGAAGGAGCTACAATCGTTTTTTTCTGTTCTAAGAAAGTGAGAAGATAAGCTGCCAATGCCTCCTGTGCTGCTTCCATGGTTTCTGTAAGGGAGCTTCCGTAGGTGTGACAGCCTGCCAAATCAGGGAACTCTACCCAATAGGAATCCTCTTCTTTGTGGAAAATAGCAGGATATACAAATAACATAGTTAATACCTCCTTAGAAGAAGAGTATAACACATATAGCATGTATTGCCAAGAAAAATGGAGTCTGTAAAGAAATAGGAAAAGAAGGAGGAAGCCGATGACGGAACAAGAATTAAAAAGCTATCGGAAGCTATGCCGGGAAGCAGATGACCTCCGGAAGCGTATCGAAAAGGAGAAGAAGCAGGAGATTCCGATAATCAGCGGCAAGGTCAGAGGTTCGATGAGGGAGTTTCCTTACATAGAAACCCACGTAGGGGTGGAGATGTACGAGCCAGAGGTGATGGAAGCCAGCATGGAACGAATACGGAGGTATAAAGCGAAGTTGCTGGAGGCAGAACAAAAAAAGCTGGAGATTGAGCAGTTTGTGGAACAGATTTCCGAGCCAGAGCTGAGGTTGATTTTCCGATATCGGTTTCTGGACGGGATGAAGCAGGAAGTAATTGCAAGAAAGTTAAATATGACACAAAGCAATGTGTCAAAACTAATTTCAAAAAAAATGAAATTGGAATAAAATTCATAAAAATCCATGCTATAATAGTATCATGAGAAGTACGAAGAAAATATCTTACCATAACAGTCCTCCGTTAAAAGAAGCCCTGGCATTTCGCTGGGGCTTCTTTTAACGGAAATCAGGAGAGGAGAAAGTATTCAGTAAATAAGAAAACTGCCCCTACATCTAAGTGATAGGGGCAGTTTTCTGTTGGTTATGCCTGTATTTTGGAAAGAAGAGCTTCCTGCAATACTTGGGAAAAATTGATACCCTTTTCTAACGCAGCCTGGTTCAGCCATGTTGGAATGGTAAGGGTTTTCTTAACGGATTTTTCAAAATGTTCTTTTGCATAGGAAGCTACGTCTACAGAAACCATATTGACAAAAGACTCGCACATAGGTACATCCGGGTCAAGCTCTGCTGCGATAGCCTGTGGGTCAATATCGGATAGCTTGGATGGCTTTGGAATCGTGTCCCCATCCATTTGACAAGTATAAAGATAGCCAGCTAAACAATCGACAGCCATTTCCATGGCTTCCTCAAAGGAATCGCCTTGGGTTGCCAGCCAGTTGAGATCTGGAAATACAACAGAATAGCCGTCTGTTTCATGAAAGAAGCAAGCTGGATACATGGATAACATATCATACACCTCCTAATTTATGGAAAGAACTACAGATAGTGGGATTATTTAAGCCCTGCCTGTTTTTTGATGGAATTTTCGGCTTTTTTGGTTAAGTCCTTGCCCTGGTGAAATGGGATTGTAACTTTTCCCGGTTTTGTTGGATGTACGTAATGTTTATGGGAACCTTCCTGGCTCTTAAAAATCCATCCATCGGCAAGAATCAGTTTTTCCATCTCCCGTGGTTTCATTGGCATGTTGCGTCCCTCCTTGTTGGTATTATACCATATGATACGTATAAAATCAATACGTATAAAAAGTAAGGAGATGTGAGTGGATTTAGGTATTGTCAGCTTGTAAAAAGCCGGAAAAGAACGAGGGAGAAAGAGGCTGAAAGGTAGCAGGGATGAAAAATAACTAAAAAGCAGATAGAAGAGAGGTGGTGATATGCCGAGGGCAGCAAGCGATAAAAAAAGAATAGCAGAGAAACTGTTTCGGGCAGGAATGAGACTTGCTGATATTGCAAAAAAGCTGGAGATTCCGGAAGGGACTGTGAGGAGCTGGAAGAATAGAGAAGGATGGGATTGCAACGTTGCAAAAAAGAAATGCAACGTTGCAAAAGAAACAGCGCAAAGGAAAAAGTATATAGCAGATGAAGTAGAGGAAGTGATAGAAAATGCGGTCTTGAGTGATAAACAACGGCTTTTTTGTATTTACTACATACGTTGCTTTAACGCAACAAGAGCATATCAGAAAGCCTATGGGGTGGATTATACAACAGCGGCTTCCATTGGCTATAGATTGTTGGAAAAGGATGGTGTAAAAGAGGAGATTACCCGCCTTAAGAAGAATCGTCTGAACAGGGAAATGCTAAGCGAGGAAGATATCTTTCAAAAATATCTCGACATTGCCTTTGCTGATATCACCGACTACATAGAATTTGGTTCGGAGGATGTTCCGGTTTTATCAAAGTACGGACCGGTTCAGGTAAAGGATGAGGAAACCGGAGAGAAACGGCAACTGATGAAACGGGAGAATGTGGTTCGTTTTAAAAGTAGTGCAGAAGTGGATGGTACGATTCTATCTGAAGTTAAACAGGGAAAGGACGGGGCATCAATTAAGCTATCCGACCGGATGAAAGCTTTGCAATGGTTATCTGACCATATGAATATTGCGACAGAGAGGCAGCAGGCAGAGGTTGCACTTTTGAAGGCAAAACTAGGAGAGGGTAAAGAGGATAAAATGGTTGATGATTGGATTATGGCTACTTCAGAAGAAGGGATAGACGACGATGAGTAAACTTTCAGGAGATATACGAAGGCAGTTCTTCCGAAAGAAAATACCAGCTTATCGCAAAAATCCTGTCTTATTCGCGAAAGAAGTGCTACGATTCGAGCCGGACGACTGGCAGAAGACGGCTTTGCTGGATTTAGCAAAGAATCCGAAGGTAGCAATCAAGTCCGGTCAAGGAGTAGGCAAGACTGGTATGGAAGCAGTCGCTTTGCTATGGTTCCTCTGCTGCTTCCCATATCCCAGGGTGGTAGCGACAGCACCGACAAAACAGCAGCTCCATGACGTCCTTTGGTCTGAAGTCAGCAAATGGATGAGCAGGTCTGTTCTGCTTTCTAAGCTTTTAAAATGGACGAAAACTTATATTTACATGATTGGCAATGAAAAACGATGGTTCGCAGTTGCCAGGACTGCTACCAAACCAGAAAATATGCAAGGATTCCACGAAGACAATATGTTATTCATCGTGGATGAGGCATCCGGCGTTGCCGATCCGATTATGGAAGCGATACTTGGTACACTTTCCGGAGGAAATAACAAACTGCTGCTGTGCGGGAATCCGACAAGGACTTCCGGCGCTTTTTTTGATGCGTTTCATACAGATCGGACGCTTTATAAACAGCATACTGTGTCTTCTATGGACAGTCCGAGAACCAATAAGGAAAATATAGATTCTCTCATACGAAAGTATGGTAAGAACAGCAATGTTGTCTTGGTTCGTGTTTTCGGAGAATTTCCGAAACAGGAAGATGATGTGCTGATTATGCTTTCTCTGATTGAACATAGCTGTATGCTGGATCTGGAAGAAAAGGGATTACCCAAAAGAATAGCATTTGGGGTGGATGTGGCCAGATATGGAGGGGATGAGACAGTGATTGCCCAGAACGTTAGCGGCAACATTACCCTTCCAGTAATATTTCGTGGGCAAAGTCTTATGACGACGGTGGGGAAGGTGGTTCAGCTATACCGGAAAGCAGTCGCAGAATATCCGTTATATCATGGAAAATTATTCGTGAATATTGACGACTGCGGACTTGGCGGGGGAGTGACAGATCGCCTGGAGGAAGTAAGGCAAGAGGAAAAGCTAAACCGGATGGTGGTAGTTCCGGTCAATGCAGCAGGGAAAGTCCCAGAGGAAACAGTAGGGGATGGCAAAGGAAAGGCTTGTGATATGTATGATGATATGACAACCTACCTTTGGGGTACGGTGAAGGAGAAACTGGCCATGGAGGAACTTCTTCTTCCCAATGATAATGATTTGGTTGCACAGTTTTCCTGCCGGAAGTATCGGCTGACCAGCCGGGGGAAGATGCGTCTGGAAAGCAAGGAAGAGATGAAGAAACGAGGAATTTCTTCCCCAGATAGGGCAGACGCCGTAGCCCTGTCCTGTTATGAGAGAAAGACATTCAACATTGGAAGCCTGGTGAATTAGGGAGGTGTAATAGGGTGGAGGAAGAACAGCGGGAAAAGGAAGTGCGTGCGGATGGCTATATCAACCTGATGAATAAATATGGAACCAGGGATGACGTCTCGGAGCAGTACCGCTTCCAAAGCGAAGGGTCTGTGACGGACATGGAGCTTACTTTAAATTATGAGGAGAACGGGCTTTTTTCCAAGATTATTGACATACCAGCGGAGGATGCAGCCAGCAGCGGTTTTACTTATGGGATTACGGATGAAGGGATTGAGGCATTTATTCAGGATTCTTTGGAAGAACTGGATTTTGAACAGAAGGCTTCTGCTGCCATGAAATGGGCCAGGCTGTACGGTGGGGCGTTAATCATTATGGTGATGGATGACGGCGGGGAGCTGACCGATCCGGTGGATTGGGATAGAATTCGGGGAATTGATGATTTACTTGTATTTGAAAGACCGTTGATATCCCCAGATTATAACAGTATCTATAAACAAAGCAGGGAGGGGAAAGGTTCTGGAGGAAGGGTAAAGTTTGGGATGCCGGAATTTTATGATATATTCCCGGTATATGGTCATGCTTTCCGTGTCCATGAGAGCCGCTGCCTGCTTTTTAAAAATGGGGAGCTGCCGCAGTCCAGTACCCGGACGGAATACCGTTTTTTTGGTCTACCGGAATACGTCAGGATACAGAAAGCCTTGCAGGAGGCGGTTACATCACATGGAAATGGTGTAAAACTGTTAGATCGGGCAATACAAGCTATTTATAAAATGAATGGTCTTGCTGCTCTTCTGGATACAGACGAAGGGGAAGATATTGTATTAAGGCGGCTGCGGATCATTGATATGGCTAAGGGGTTAATCAACAGCATAGCCATTGACGCGAACGGGGAGGATTACGACTATAAGACGATAACTTTTTCAGGAGTCAAGGACGTTATTGACGCAGCCTGCAATATGCTGTCTGCTGTTACGAATATTCCGCAGACAAAGCTGTTCGGGCGTTCTCCGGCAGGGGAAAATGCTACCGGGGAAGGTGATATGGAAAACTACTATACCTTTGTCAGAAAAATTCAGAAACTGAACCTGAAAAGGAACCTGGGGACGCTGATTAACGTGATTCTGGCTGTAGGGAAGTACAAAGGTGAGCTGAAAGAAATCCCAGAGTTTAAATTGGAGTTTAAACCGCTATGGAGCCTGAGTGAAAAAGAACAGGCAGAAGTAGGAAAAGTAAAAGCGGATACAGAACTGGTAAAGGCACAGGCAGCCCAGGTATATGTGGATATGCAGGCTCTTGATGCTTCAGAGGTCAGGGAACGGCTGGCAGAAGGCGGAGAGTTTACCGTGAATGATATCCTTCAAGAAAGGGAAGATTGGACAGAGTTGCAGGAACCTTTTACAGAAGGAGAATCGGAGGAGACGTCTGGTACTGCCCTGTCAGCAGAGCCTGACCTGGGGCAAGGGAAGGAAGCCATAAAAATGGATGCTGCTGCCCCTACTGGTTGCGGGGTTCTCGTGATAAAAGATGGAAAAGTTCTAGTAGGGAACCGTAAAGATAGTGGTTTGCTATGTGGTCCAGGCGGACATATCGAACCGGGGGAGCGACCAGAAGAGGCAGCAGTCAGGGAAGCTAGGGAGGAATTTGGAATCTATGTGGCGGAACTTATTCCATTTGCTATGCTTTCCGAAATGTCGCCAGAATACTGCTCGTCTCAGGTATTTTTGTGTACGGAGTTCTTTGGGGAGCCAGTTTGCCTGAATTCTGAAATGGAACAGGCAAGATTTGAAGCAGTCTCTGATATTTTGAAGCAGGATTTATTTCTTCCGTTTCAGCTTTCCGTTCAGGAGCTGATGAAACAGTTTAAGCCATGCTATAGGAATGATGATAAGTGGATTACGACCAAACAAGGGAAACATGTTCAGATTAACGAAAAAGGAGAAGTGGTAAAAGGACATCCGGCATCTTTAGGGGATAAGACAAAATCTTCTTCAGAAAACAAAGGGGAAAAACAGAGGAAAAAGGCAAAAACGGTTGACTATAAGGCTGCTAGGGAGTATAGTAAAGTAATCAAAGGAATAAACACTATGAAAGGAACAGTTATAAAAAGTGTTACACCTCATGCTGCATATCGTATGAAAGAGAGAAGATTTTCTCCTGAAGAAGTAAGAGATTTTTTAAGTAATGCGACTATTTCTTATCCAGGGAATAGCAAACACTCAGATGCGGAATGTTATCAATATAAAAGAGCTAGAATAGTTGTATCAAAAGAAGGAGTTATAATCACCGTAATTGATTTGGAGGGATACCTATGAATTTAAGTAGTGAGCAACTGGATTTTTTAAAGGAAGAATTAGGACTTTGCGAGAAAGATATTGAAAAGATGTCAAAAGAGGAGTGGACAGATGTCAGGGAAAAATGTTTTTATATTGAAGCAGATGAACTGCTTGATTTACCAGATGGTGAGGATGAGGAAACACAACGATGTATAGTAGCAACCTCCATTGCTGATATAAAGTATTCCCAGTTACATGCCTCTGTTTGATAAGGAAAGAATATGGCATGGACGGAAATCTGAAAGAAGATTAAAGGAAGGTGACAGCACGGTAATAGATCAAAGTAAATTCTTTGCAGGATTAGGATTTGAGCCGTTTGAAATGGAGTACCCTTTTGGAAAAGAAACTTGTTATAAGGGGTCCGATGGTGGTTTTTATCGTGTCGATCATTTTTCTGACGTTTATGTAATTGAATACGCAGAGAATGAGGAGGAAGCCCGATTAAACCGTTTTGAGGATGATGACCTATATGACGATTCTTTACCAGAAGAAGTATTGATAGCAAAGATACAAGCTGACTTAAAAGAATATGTAACTCAAATTTGATTCATCAGTTAACAGAAAGTCTTGCAAAACGCAGGGCTTTTTTTCTTTTGCCTTATAGTGTGGATAAAAAGCGCTATAGGGCTTTTTTGGCAACCAGGAGGTGATGTTGTGGAGGATAAATTCCGGAAGAAACTGCTCCAGGAGCAGTTAAAGAAAAAAACAAAGGGGCAGCAGGTTGTCCAGGCGAACTACCGGGCAAAGTACCCGGACAGCATGGAACGGGAGTATATGCGGGTTGCGAGCGCTTACATGGCTCTGGAAAAACAGGTAATTGTCAGGCATCTCCCGGAACTGAAGGATATCCTGACAGAAAAGGATGTTCCAGAGCTTCAGATGGATTCTAAAAAGGAATATAACCGGAAACGTCGTCTATCCCGCTTCATCAGTCTGGACAATACATTCCAGCGGCTTCGTATGGTATTTCGCCTCATCCGGGGAGAACTGGAGCAGGCGTTGGGAACATTCGAGCTAAGGAGAAAAATAGAAGCTCTGGCAGGGCTTGGGCATAAATTGACCGTCAAGGAGTGGAAAAAAACAATCCACAAGACCTTTGGGATAGATTTGTTGGAGGATTATTATTCCGGCGATGCTTACCAGGTACTGCTAAAGCAATGGGTGTCTGAAAATGTAGACTTGATTCGCACTGTGCCACAGGTTTCTTTGGATAAGATGAAGGAACTGGTGTATGACAATTACATGGAGGGAAAAACGGCTACAGACATTATCAAGGAAATTCAGAAGCAGTATGGAATGGATAAACGTCATGCGATGTTGATTGCCAGAGACCAAACAGCGAAGTTAAATGCAGCGATTACCCAGCACCAGCAGGAGGAGGCAGGTATCGAACGTTACACCTGGTCTACGTCAGGGGATAAGCGCGTTAGGGACAGTCATAGAAAGCTGGATGGGAGGTCATTTCGCTGGGATGATCCGCCGGAAACGGAAAAAGGGCGTAAATGCCATCCAGGGCAGGATTATCAATGCCGCTGCTGCGCGATTCCCATCATGGACATAACTACGTTGGATTTGCCGGTATAGGGGGAGAGTGCTATGCAGACGGATAAAAACAGAAAGGCAGATAGAGAAATGGAGAAAAATAAGCATAAAAAAGCCATACAGGCAGACAGCATTTCCGTAGACCAGACCTATTATACCGCAGAAGGCTACCTAGTAGACCATCCGATTGTAACGACCTGCGGTATTTTTGAGTATCAGAACGAGGACGGAAGTATCCGCCGGGAACTACGGCTGCCAGAGGACGTATTTGACGAAAAATCCTTAGAAAGCTATAAGGGTAAGCCTATCATTATTACCCATGACGCAGGGGAAGTAGATAAGGAAAACGTCCATAAAGAGCAGATTGGGACAATCATGGGCAAGGGCTTCCGTGACGGGGAAAATGTCCGTTGTGAAATCATCATCCACGATACCAACGCCCTGAAACGTTGTGGACTGAAGGAACTGTCCCTGGGCTATAGCGTGGATAAAGAGGAAACCCCAGGCGTTTACCAGGGGAAGCAGTATGACTGTATCCAGAAAAATATTGAGATCAACCATCTTGCGTTAGTCAGTGAAGCAAGGGCAGGCGAGACAGCCAGGCTGAATATTGACCGTAAGGATGTTGGTATAAACAATCCAGAAGGAGGAAGGAACAGGATGGAAAAAGAAAATCCAAAAGGCTATCAGGAAACCCAGGGAAGCGAAGGAGCAGATCTTTCCCCGGAAGAGCTGGAAGCGGCGGTTGCATTGTTCAAAGCCCAGCAGGCGGCAAACCAGGCAACGGGGAGCGGCACGGACGGGGCGGAAGAGGGAGCAGAGAGCAGTGAGGAGGCTGGAAGGAGCCCTGCCAATCAAGTCCGGGAGCATAGGAAGCAGAGGGATTCTGACAGGAGCAGGATGGCTCCTGAGGAAGTCATAGCAGAGCAGGAATCCGATATTGACCTGCTTCTGGCGGAGATTGACCGCCTCCAGGCGGCTCATGACATGAATGGTGATGAGGAGCCAGGGCAGGAGGAAGAAAAAGAGCAGACGGAAAAGAGGGGCGGAACGGCTCCTGAAGCAGAAGGGGGCAAGGAAAAGGAGGAGAAGGTAAACATGGATGCAGTAGATAAAATCATCCAGGAGCGGTTAGACGTATGCCGTATGGCGGACAAGCTGCACCTGGATGGCATGGAAGGGTTGCCGGTCATGGAGGGCAGGAAGCGTATTATCCGGGCGGTCAACTCGAAGATAAACCTGGATGGGAAGAGCGACGCCTATATTACGGCTGCCTATGACATTGCAAAGCAGTCCTACCAGGAGAAGAAAAGCACGGACGGGCAGTTCCAGAGCATGGCGGCTGGCAGCTTCCGCAAGGATTCCAGAGAGGAGAGCAGATCCAGCGCAGCTCGTAAAAGCATGATCACAAGGATGATAGGAGGGAAAGAGTGATGGGAATGGCAGTACAGACGACGTATGGTTTTAGCTTCCCGAAAGGGGTTCCGGGCGGGCTGTTTGATTTATCCGCCCATGAGGTAGCTACCCGGCAGACGGAGGGGAATGGGATATCGTTTGGAGTTGGCGTTGTAGTCGGCACAAACAAAGGGACAGACGTAACGCTTCCGGCTGCATCCTCGGGGGTAGAGGATTTTGAAGGCGTAGTGATTCATAATTCTGCTATGGTAGAAATGGATATGGAAAACAGGGTAGTGATTGGGGACAAAAGAACCATAGGCTGCCTACAGCATGGTCGTGTATGGGTAAAAACTGGTGAGAAGGCTGTCCCTGCCTATAAAGAAGCCGTTTACCTGATTACGGACGGTGAGGAAGCAGGTTGCTTTACGACCTCTACCGATCCCGCTACGAAAATAGCAGTAAACGCCGTTTTTCTGGGAGAGACGGATGACGGGATTGCCAATGCCGAGTTTTACCAGGGGCGCATGGCAGTATCTACACCGGCAGCAGGCGGGCAATAAAAAAGAGGAGAGAAGAAAGGGGATTGACGGATGAAAGAGTTTAACATGGATGATTACAGTGTGCTGAAAGGATCGCCTTTGATTCGGTCGATGGCAGGAAGTGAAGAATTGCGTTTTGACAGTGCGGAATCGGCAACGGTATTCTTTGCCCGTGAATTAGACTATGTAAAGGCGAAAACCTATGACAAAAAATACCCGGAGCTTTCTGCTCTGGCGTGTTTTCCGATTACGTCTGAGGTTCCAGAAGGGGCAGAGACAACTACCTATTATAACTATGACATTACTGGGATGGCTTCGATTATCAATAATTATGCGACGGATCTCCCACGGGTTGACGTGAAAGGAGAAGCCCATACAGCCAGCATTAAATCCGTTGGTGATAGCTATGGATATAACGTGCAGGAGATGAGGGCTGCCCGGATGGCAGGAAAAAACCTGGACGCCAGGAAAGGATCCGCTGCCAGAAGGGCATCAGATTATGTGGTGAATAAGATTGCCTTTGCAGGAGATAAAGAGAATAACCTGATCGGGATTTTTTCAGAAGGGAACGATATCCCGATCTACACCCTGTCTACCGTGATGGTGAAGGGCAATGGAGATTCCGAAGCAAAAGCACATACAGAGTGGAAGTATAAAACGGCAGACCAGATTTTAGAGGATATCACGGGAATGCAGACGTTTATTGATAAGATTACGATGTCCGTGGAAAAACCGGATACTCTGGCACTTCCATCCTATATTTATATGGATCTGGCGAACCGGAGGATTCCGGATACGGAAACTACTATTCTAAGCTTTATTAAAAAGAACGCACCTTATCTGAAAAATTTTGAGTCCATGCCGGAATTGCAGGATACGGCAACGGATATCAATACAAGTGGGAAGAGTGTGGCTTTTCTGTATACGAAGGATGAAGAAAAATTCAGTTTGGAGATTCCGATGCCATTTTACCAGTACCCGCTCCAGGTGACGAAGCTAGAGACTGAAGTGCCTTGTGAAGCGAGAACGGCAGGTCTGATTATTTATTATCCGTTGTCTATGCTGCTAGCGTATGGAATTTGAGGAGGTATCAGATGGAAGTTATCAATAAATCAAGAAAAATTATCGGTATTCAGGGGGAGCCACTGCTCCCAGGATACCGAATGGAGCTGCCGGAGGGCTATGAAACTCATCCTTCTATCATCAGATATATGGAAAATGGGGTGTTAGCTGACGGGAAGATGGATGTTGCCGTGGCAGCAGGCGGTATCAGTGATTTGGAACGGCGCAGGATTGCAGAAGAGGCAGTCGCCCAGTATAAAAAGCTGCAGGAAAAGGCTGCTGGGCAGGAGGCGGCGGAAAAGATGGAAAAAGAGAACAAAATAAAAGCAATCAGAGCCATGAAAAAGCCAGAGTTATTGACCAAGGCGGCAGGGATGGGGCTGGAAGTAGCCGATGATGATACCTTGGATGTGTTGAAAGAAAAAATCCTGGAAGCCATTGGACAGTAAGGTGGTGGGCTATGGAAGCATTGGAACTGATACGGGCTACCATGACCGAGTTTTCAGAGGTGGAAGAAGATACAATAAAAGTATTTTTGACCCTGGCAGAGCCGTTAGTCGGTAAAAAGAGATTCGGAAAGTTCTATCAACAGGCGCTTGCTTACCTAACAGCCCATAAAATGAAATTAGCTGGACTGGGGAAGCAGAACGGGCTGGGAACAGTCGGGGATACGATAGGGATTTCTTCGGTTTCAGAAGGGAAAACTTCCGTGTCTTTCTCTAACAGTCAGGCCGGAAATACTGCCTTAGATTCCGAGTATGGTCTTACAGTGTATGGAATGCAGTTCCTTCAGCTAAGAAGGCGTTGCACGATAAGTATTATAGCAGCGGGAGGTGTTCGGGATGGGAGTTAGGATAAAAGAAACCGTCACAGCAGATGGGAAGAAATTGAAAAAAATGCTGGAGGAACTGGGAAAGCTGGAAGTAGCCGTCGGCATCCAGGAAGGAGAGAAATATCCAGACGGAACCAGTGTGCTGGATGTGGCGATGTGGAATGAACTGGGGACAGAAACTATCCCATCCCGACCTTTTATCCGGGACAGCGTGGATAATCATGTAGGAGAAATCCAGGAATTGGTTAAGCTTACAGCAGAAAAGCTGTTAAAAGGTATCCCACTGGAAGGAGCATTGGAGGGACTGGGAGCGTTCCAAGCCGGGCTGATTCAAGAGGAAATCCGACATGGGAATTTCCAGAAAAATGCGGCGATTACCGTACATGGTGGATGGATGAAAAATAAGAGGTCTGGCAAGCCAGTTTATGTAAAAGGGAAAAAATCAGATGCTCCACTCATAGATACAGGTCGTTTACGACAGTCAGTTCACTATGTGATACGGGAGAAAGGAAAGGGAGACTAATGGTATTTTTTAAACGACCTTATCTAGTTAGGAGATACCAGCAGTCTTGCTTTGTCCGCGGCTATCCATCTAAAGCATACGAGGATATTAAGCTGCTGCTGGATGTGCAGACGTTGGAGAACGAGGTGGTGACAACGCCGGACGGCTCCCGTTCTGTGAAACGTCTGGAGGTATATTGTGACGAAGAACTTCGGGTTGCAGATGTAGGGAAGCAGCAGGAGGCAGATCGGATCTGGTTTCAGGGAAAATGGTTTACATGCCAGTCAAGTTTTCTAAGTGATAATACCTTGTTACGGCATTGGCTTTCCGAATTTGTAGAGTGTTTGGATCAGGACGATGCACCGAAGGAAGTGGAAGGAAAAAATGAATCTATTGGAACTAAAGGAAGCGCTTTATGACGTAGCGGCTTCTTTTTTTGTGGGAGCTACCATTATCTGGGCGGAACAGACGGCGACGCTGCCAAATCTTCCCTACCTGACATTAAAAATTGGGAGCCTGCAACGAACGGCATTTCCGATCACTAGTCAGGACGGCATCCGGTACTATCCATGTCAGACAACGGCAGAATGGAATCTGTATACCAAAGGAAAGCAGATACAAGGAGACAGAGAGAAGGAAGAAAGCTATATCAATACGGCAGCTTCAGATCTGATGGATTTTTTTAATTTTCTCGAATCGGAAGAAACGACAGATCGGTTGGCAGCAGTAGGGATTGCTATTTCTTTGCTGCTGCCTATCCGTGACTTGACCGAGTTGCAAAATGACAGTCAGTACCGTTACCGGGCGATGGCGGAGGCTACGATATTCTATGCCCAGGAGGCAGATGGTTTGTATGGTCTTAGTGGTCTACCGGATGTGCCGAATGCCAGCGGAGGAGGCAGTTTGGAACTGGCAGAGGCAGAAACCGGCAGCATAGAAGAGATTGAGTTGACGGGGGGCTTGGGAACAGAAGAATCAAATCCAGAGGTTCTGGAAGCAGAAAATTAAGAAGGGAAACAGGAGAAAAAGGGAAGCAGGACAATAAAAGAGGAAAATAGGAAAAAAGTAAGGAAATGAGGAAAGAAGGGAAGGGCAATGAAAAATAACCGACTGGACGACCTGATTCAGTGCAATATTGAGATTTCCAGCCCGGCGTTAGGGGATGCTTCGTTTGATCGTATCCTCCTGGTAGTTCCTGCTCCGGGGAAAGCTGGAAGCAATGCAAAAAGCAAGACAGCAGGGAAAACTCTGGAGAAAACGACGGCGATTGTGTCAGCGGACGATTTGCTGGATTATGGATTCACCGTGGAAGATACGGCATATAAGGCTGCGACAGTAGCCTTTTCGCAGTCCCCGTCGCCGACTATGCTGTATGTGTGTGCGCGGCAGCAGACAGAGGCTGATACTGAAACAGATGCGATAAAAACCGGAACGGAAGAAGGAGAAACTGGAACGGATAGGGAGGAAGTCAGCGTAGAGGAACCTTCTGCTGGTGGAAGCATTACAAAGCCGGGAGCAACCGGTTACGAGGATATCCGTACTACCCTGGCACGGGCGGAAGCGGAAATAAGCTTCTATGGTTTCCATCTGACGGAATTCCGAAGTCCTGCGGACCTATCTGCTGCTGTGGCATGGGCAGAAGCCAACGAGAAACTGTTTTGCTTTGAATACTTTGACTATCATAACTGTCCAATCACAAACTTTTCTTACTACCGAAGTTTTGGTTTGTATTCTGGTGGGGCAGTCGGGCAAGAGGAGCTACCAGACGGGAACCGCTATGCAGCTCTAGCTTGGATGGCAAAATGCTTCGGTTATGATCCGGGAACGGAAACCTGGCACTTGAAGGAGTTGGCTACTGTGGCGCCGACAGCCCTTGGCATGACGGAAAAGCTGGAACTGGCTGGGAAACATATCAACACGTTCCTGCGGTATGCCGGAGCAAACTGTACAGTTGGGGGATATACATTGGCTGGAGAATGGATCGATGTGATCCGCTTCCGGGACTGGCTCAAGGCAGAAATCCAGATCCGCGTGTTCAATATCCTGAAAACAAACCGAAAAGTGCCATATACAGACGGAGGGATTGCTCTGATAGAAGGAGCGATGGAAAGTACTCTGAAGGAAGGGCAGGGGATTGGCGGAATTGCTCAGACGGGTTATAACAGTGACGGAGAAGCCCTGCCAGGCTACCAGGTCCAAGTCCCGTTGGCTGGGGAACTGACGGAGGCTGATCGGAAATCCCGGAGGTTGATTGGTTGCCGATTTACAGCTAGATTGGCAGGGGCAATCCATCTGGTAGAGTTGAACGGATTTTTAACCTTTTAACGGGATAAAAAAGGAAGAAAGAAAAATAAGAAGGGAAAGGAAGGGATGAGACATGGGGAAAGTAAGCACCTATAATCCGCGGAAAGTGACCTGTGCGTTTGGGAACCATATTGTATCCGGTTTTGCAGACGATAGTTTTATCACCATTGAACATGCCGGGGACGGTACCTCTTATGTGGTTGGGGCTGATGGAGAGATTGCTCGGAGCATAGACCCATCCAAGCTGTATACGGTAAAGATATCGCTTCTACAAGGTAGTCCGACCAATGTGTTTTTACAGAAAAAATATGACCGAGACAGCCAGGAAGGGGATGGGACATTCAGTTTGACGATTTCTGACCTGTTAGGTAAGGAAAAGTTTGTTGGAGCAACCGCCTGGGTAACAAAACCTGCCACCTGGACACGCGGGAAACAACAGAACATGCGGGAATGGGAGGTTGTGGTTGGAGAAGGGGAATACAAGTAAAAGCCGGGGATAAGAAGGAGGATAAGAAAAGATGGGATTACGGAGACTGGAACCGACGGTAGTAAAAATCGGTGAAATGAACTTTTATATTACTCCGTTTGGCGCGTTTAAGGCAGCTAATTTGACAGGGGAGTTGGCATCGGTGCTGGCTCCTCTTTTGGGTGCTTTGGCACCGTTAATAGCAGGTAGCAAAGAAAACGGGGTGGAAAGAGATAATGGTCTTTTAGATATCGACGCTGGGGCGGCAGCGGAGGCGCTTTCAAACTGTACCGGAATTAGCGGAGACAGAATGGAGAAGCTGATGAGGAAGCTGCTCCTTGGCGGTAACATTGTAGTGGAACTGATAGACGAAAATACAGGGGAGAGGGAAGTGCAGCGATTGACGGCTGACCTGGCAGATGAAGTGTTCTGCGGGGAGATACAAGATATGTTCCTGTTATGCTTTCATGTGATAAAGCTGAACTTTAACGGTTTTTTCAAGAGGCTCGGCACCCGATCTGGCAAGGAAGGGGGAGCCGAGGAGGAAGAGACGGAAGAGGGACAGAAGGAGACGACATCAGAAGGTTCGGAACCTTTGATTATGCCAGGTTTAGCGAGCTGGAGTTGAGGTGCTATATTCTGATAAAGGCAGGGATTGTTTCGATGTACGAACTACAGGAGGTGTATACTCTCGATCAGATGTTAAAACTCTATGCGCTCTATGAGATGGGGCTGGATATCGAACAGGGACGCGCGGAGGAGTTGAGGCAGGAGGGAGGGTGATGCGGTTTGACGATACGGGAACTGATTATTTCTTATGGATTTGAAGTAGATAAGAACAGCGAGTCCAAGGTAGAGAAAAGGATTCAAGGCGTCAAAAATATGGCGATAAAGTTGCTTGGAGCTATCGGGATTGGCTTTTCGATTAAAGGAATCTTTGGTCTGGCACAGGCGGCTGCCGATGTGGAAGCATTGAAATCTCAGTTTTCGCAGGTGTTTGGAGATCTGGAACAAGAGGCAGCGTCTAAATTAAGTGCAATAGCAGGGGATACGGGTATCCTGGTCAATCGGATGAAAGGAAGCTTTGTCCAGATTGCGGCGTTTGCTAAAACAACTGGGATGGAGACAGCAGACGCCTTAGGACTTTCTGACCGGGCAATGAAAGCGGTGGCAGATTCCGCCGCTTTTTATGATCGGGAAATGGAGGCGGTGACAGATTCCCTTCAGTCTTTTTTAAAAGGGAATTATGAGAACGACGCTGCTCTTGGATTATCTTGTACCGAAACTACTCGAAATGCTGCAGCGAATGAGCTATATGGAAAATCGTTCAAAGATTTAGCAGAAGATCAGAAACAGTTTACCCTTTTAAAGATGGTAGAGGATGCCAATGCCGCCAGCGGAGCATTAGGGCAGGCAGCGAGAGAAGCTGACACCTGGACGAACCAGCTTGGCAATTTGAAGCAGGCGTTAAGCGATTTACAGGCGGCAGGCGGTGGCATTATCTTAAAGCCGGCGGTTGCGGTCTTAAAGCTTTTGACGGCAGGAACCCAGAAAGCAGCTTCGGCGGTGGCTGGGTTGACGAAAGAAAACGGATTTTTGACGAGGACAACTGAACGTTATCATGCCTTAATCAAACGTCTCCAGCCAGCCGTAGGGAGGTTTACAGATACCTTATCCAAAGGAGTAGGGAAAGGCACAGAGGTAGTAGGTCGGATTGTGAATAAGCTGGGAGGGGCAGAGAATGCCCTCCGGCTACTGGCGATAGCTGCTGCTCTCTTTTTAGTGGCAATGAACTGGGAAAAGGTTCTGGATGGCACCGGAAAGTTCTTAAAATTTCTCGGTGGTATTGGGAAACTGTTTAGCCCGATGGGGTTAAAAATAGCAGCGATCATAGCAGTAGTAGCCCTGCTTATTTTAATCGTCGAGGATTTTATCCATTTCCTGATGGGGAACGATTCTATTATTGGTAGTATCTTTGATGGGCTGGGAATCGGAGCTGATAACGCCAGGGAAATGATTTTTGGGGTAGTTAAGAAACTGGCAGAAGCCTGGAATTCCATAAAAGGAGCCGCTTCTGCCACCTGGGGAGCTTTGAAAAAGCTGGCAGAAGTGATATTCGGCGCACTTGCAGCATTCTGGCAGGCTTGGGGGAGCAAGATAATTGGACTGTTCCGGGTGACATGGAATTCTATGATTGGCATTATCAATGGATTCCTGAAGGTAGTACAAGGAATTGCAAACCTGATTTCTGCTGTTTTTACCGGGGACTGGGCGGCAGCCTGGGAAGCTGTGAAAGAAATCTTTATCGGCGTTTTTACGATTATTGAAAACTGGCTGGTTGCCACGCTACAAAGGATTGGTCTGGCGATTGATATGGCGCTGTCGGCAATCTCCACTGTCTGGAATACGGTCTGGAGCGCTATCTCCAGCTTTTTTGACACTATTTGGGACGGGATTGTGACTTTCTTTACGGAGACGCTCCCTGGGGTGATAGATGGCTTTATCGAAAAGGTACAAGGTATCCCGGAATGGTGGGAAGATGTCTGGCAGTCAGTAGCGGATTTCTTTGGTGGGATTTGGGATGGAATTACTCAGACCATTGGGGATATTGCACAGACTATAAAAAATGGTTTTCAGGAGGCAGTTGATTGGATTACTTCCCTTCCAGAACAAGCACTTTCTTGGGGAGCTGATATTGTAACCGGGATTGCAGATGGTATTACCGGGGCGATTGGAAAAATCACGGATGCGGTCAAGGGCGTGGCAAATAAGATAAAGTCCTTCCTGCACTTCTCCGTTCCGGACGAAGGACCGCTGACCGATTACGAGGAATGGATGCCAGACTTTATGGGAGGACTGGCAAAGGGAATTACGGAAAATCGGGGAACTGTACTGGAGGAAGTAAAGAAGCTGGCAAATGGGGTACAGGTATTGATGCAGGCAGCTACAGCAAAACCGACTACAGTTGCGGCAAGTACTGTGAATAACAGAAGCTCCAGCGTGGTTCAGAACAATACATTTAGCAACAGTTATTTCGGCGGAAGCATGGAGACGCAGCGGAATGTATCTAAGGGTATGAAGAAATCAGCGGCAGATGCGACCACACAACTAGCAAGGGGGCTGGCTTGGGCAAGATAGGTCAGCTCTTATCTGTTTATCATTTAGAATCGAAAAGACTGCTTTGATTCGCTGTAAATTTATGATACGAGGAGGGAGAGAGTGGGAAGAAAAAAGCTGAAGCCAGTTTCCGTGGCAGGGATTGAGTTTGATGCCCTGATAGACGAACAGAAAGCATTATCCGCTACAGTGCCGACCTATCCAGTAGAGGAGGGGTTTCCGGTATCGGATACGATTATCTTGGATCCGTTATCCATCCAACTAACCTTATATATCAGCAATACTCCTGTGACCTGGCTGAAACGGCATGGCAATTCCACCGACCGGGTGAATGAGGTTTGCGACAGCCTGGAACGTCTTTGGCTGGAGAAAAAGCTGGTAAAGGTCATTACGACAGAGAAAACCTATACCAATATGGGGATTACCAGTATCAGTATAAAAAAGTCAAGGGAAATCGGCTATGCCAGGGAAGTGTCCATGCAGCTCCAGAAGGTACGGAAAACCAAGCGGAAAACAGTAAAGGTTCCACGGTACAGCTTAAAATCTGGGACGACAAAAGCCAAAGCAGGGACAGCAGCCACTTCCCCGGTGTCAACGAAATCCAGTGCCAGTACCGGCGGCAGCACAACAGCTTCCAGTAGCAGCGGAGGAAAGAACGGGAACGCAAAAAAGAGCCAATCAATCCTATATGGGGTGGCAACTGGTATGGGGTTCCTGTAGGTTGCCGGATAAGAGTGGCATAGGAAAAAACAGGGGGTGCTGGAGTGCTATACATTGAGGTGCCGGATGAAAATGACAGCCTGTCCATGCTTTCGATTGATGGGAAGGAGTATGGGCTGCGCTTTACGTATAACGAAAAGTATGATTATTGGAGTTTCGGCCTGTATGACGAGGATGAGGATCCCATCATTGCCATGACCAGGATTGTACCGAATTTCCCGATTTTCCATTTTTATACCGATCCGGATCTGCCGGATGGGATTTTCGGATGCCTGTCGGATACCGGGGAAGTTGGACGCCAGGCGTTTGTGGAGAAAACAGCGGAGTTTGTATATATCCCGAACCTGGAACTGGAAGGGTAGGGACGGTCAGGGAGGAGTGGAAATGGCAGAGACAAACTTTCTGCGTCGCTATATACTCAAGTGCGGCCAGATGGGGAAGAAAGCAGGCGGATTCCAGATTGGAAACTTCCAGGATGCCAGACAGGAAGCACTGCATATTTCCTTCAGTATTGAAAAATCTAATGCAGAAAGCCCCAACGATGCCAAAATCCAGATCTGGAACCTGTCTGACCAGAACCTGAGAATCCTGGAGACAAAGGACTGCGTTGCAGAGCTACGGGCTGGGTATGAGGACAGCATGACGCTTTTGATCGTTGGGACAATCACATCGGTGATCACGACGATGGAGAATGCCGACCGGATGACGGAGCTAACCGTAGTGGATGGTCGGGTAGCGTTGCGGGATACGACGATATCGATCTCTTTAAACGGAAAAGTGAATACCAAGGAAGTTTACCAGCGGATTGCCCAGGCGATGGGCGTCTCGGTTGTGTTTGCCAAGGACTTATCCTTTGGGACAATTCCGAATGGTTTTACCTATGTGGGGAAAGCGAAAAATGCCCTCCAGAAGATAGCGAAACGCTGTGGGCATAACTGGACGATCCAGAACCAGGTGCTGCAGGTGACGCTCCCCGGCAGGCCGGTGTCTACGAGGGGCTATTACCTGTCCAGCGATACCGGGCTGCTCGGAATTCCGAAACGAGTAACCATCGGTTCCGGAAAAGAAGCAAAGTCCGGCTGGGAGGTCGATTACCTGTTGAATGGGGCAATCGGTATCAATGATGTGGTGTGTCTGAATAGCCGGATAACGGATGGCTATTTCCTCGTCCAGCAGGTGGTGATGGATGGGGACAACCTGGAAGGGGACTGGATCTGTACGGCGCAGTTGCTGAAAATCAAGGCAGAGGTAAAGCTGGAACAAAAGGCGCTTTCCTCCAAAGAGGAGAAGAAAGCAAAAGGGAAATCTGGCAGCGCTTCTGGAGGCACTTCCGGGAATGGAGGGGCAATTAAGGCTGGGGATCGGGTCAAGCTGACACGGACACTCCAGCAGGGAGGCCGGACGTTAGGTTACCAATACAGTAGCGGGACATTTGTCTGCTGGTATGAAACCTATGACGTGATAAAGATAGAAGGGGATCGGGCAGTGATTGGGAAGGGGAAGCAGGTAGCCGCTGCGGTTCATGTGAAGGATTTGAAAAAGGTATGACAGAAAGGATAGAGCAGGAGGAAAGGGGGAGGAGTACCATGCTACAGGAGCTATCGCAGGAGATTGAAGAAACTGCCAGGATGGTTGTAAATGAAGTACATACGGCGCTCCCAGGGGAAATTCTGTTTTTCGATCCGAAAAGCGGAACAGCTTCCGTCCGGCCAGTAGGGGAGTTTGTGACATCGGACGGAAAAAAGCTAGCCTATCCGACGGTTACGGAAGCCCCGGTACTGTTCCCATTTTGTGAGCAGGCTGGTGTTGGGATAACATTTCCTATCAAAAAGGGAGATAGCTGCCTGATTGTGGTATCGGAGGTGGAACTGGATGCCTGGAGAAGTGGGGCGGCAGCAGAAGGCTCCCTGCGGTTTGATTTGAGCAGCGCAGTGGTGATTCCAGGTCTGATAAGAACGGGAGGGGGAATCATAGAAAAAGCGGTGAAGCAGGAGGCCGTTTTGCTCCGTGCGCCTGGCGTAGAGATATCCGTATCCCGTGATGGAGTGGAAACAAAGGCTGGAGATACCTGTTTTACAATGGCGAAAAACAGCGCCCAGATAGAAATCGGTAACACCAAGCTTATCCTGTCAAATGGGGTTATCCAGGCACAGGCCGATGGGATGGAACTATGTGTGTCTGGCAGTGGGATAGCCGTCCGGGGCGACTTGGTGGTATCAGGCAACCTTTCTTACACAGGTACTTGCCAACAGGCTTAAAAGGCAGATACCGGGCAGAGAGCTGGAAAGGAACAGGGATAAGATGGATATTGCGTTAGATCCAAAGGGAGATTTGTATATTTCCCCGCAAGGGGATATTGCCTTGACAGATTCCGTTGCACAGAAGATCCGGATCCGGCTTCTGTGGCTGGCAGGCGAATGGCGTTGGGACAAGGAAGAGGGGCTGCCTTACCGGGAAGAGCTGTTTGTAAAGAATCCGGATACGGACTCCTTTGCACGTCAGATCCGGGAAACGATTTTTGAAATAGAGGGTGTGATAGGTGTCCAGGATGTATCGGTGTTTGTAGATGTCCAAACGAGAAAAGCCTCTATCCGTTATATTGTCCTCACGGAAAAAGGAACGATAAAGGAAGGGATGGTGTTGGATGTCTGAATATGGAGTGACAGAGAAAGGCTTTGTGCTGAAGCGGATGGATACGATTTTGGAGGAAATCCATACCGAGCTGACGGAAGGGTTCGGCTTTGATACCCGGCTCCAGCGGTCTTCTTTTTTAGATGTCCTGGTGACGACCTTTGCCGGGCAGATCGCGGATTTGTGGGAGACAGCACAAGATAGCTACTATGCCAAGTATCCATCTACGGCCAGTGGGATAAACCTGGACAATGCCGTGCAGTATGGCGGGATCCGGCGGGCAGCCAGGCGGCGGACGATTTACCCGCTGCATTGTACGGGGGAGGATGGGGCGGTTGTACCAGAAGGCGCTTTGGTAGCAGCGGATACTTCCCCAGAAGTGCGCCTCCTGGCAGCTTCGGAATTCCAGATCAGCCGGGATTCCTGTAATTCAGCGAAAATTACGGTGGCGGCTATGGAAAAGGGGGAGTATAGCTTGTTCTTTGGCGGGAAGGGCTACCGTTTTTATAATGAGGATCCAGCTGCTGGTGTAGTAGATATCCTGGAAGGGCTTCAGGCGGCAATCACGGATCCGGAGTACGAGGCGGAGATAGTGAGTTCAGATACCGGGAAAGAGTTATTCTTACGGGATACAGTAAAAAGCCGGAGCAATACGTTGTTTCTATCGGATAACCTGACAACTAGCGAGGTTACGACGATTGCCAACTTTTTTACCCAGAATTATGGACGGATTAGCCTTTCTGGTGGGGTAGTCAGTAAGATGGTAGACAATATCGCAGGCTTTACCGCAGTAGAGAACCTGTTGGCTCCTACTTATGGTCGAGAACAGGAAACAGATGTCGAGCTGAGGCAGTCTTATATCGCAAAATCGGCTATCCGCTCTACCCGGATGATTGATAGTGTCTGCGCCCAACTGCTGAATAACGTACAAGGGGTGGAAAGTGCAACTGGATATGAGAATTACACGGACTTTATAGATGAGGACGGGAGGCCGCCCCATAGTATTGAGTTTATTGTTGATGGCGGGAATGAAGAGGAGATTGCAGCGGCTATTTTAGACCGGAGGGCGGCAGGAATACAAACCTTTGGATCTATCAAGGTGGACGTGGCAACGGAGTATGGGGATTCCGTGCCGGTTTGCTTTAACCGTCCGGAATATGTCCTTGTTTGGATGAAAGTGATATTGGACGCGGATATCCGACATTTGCCAACGAACTACGCCAGCCTGACAGTAGACGCTATCCTGGAAAGTACAGCTGGGTTAAAGGCAGGGGACAGTCTGTTGACTCAGACGTTAAATGATGGGATTTATTCGATGGTAGGCGGCCTTACTTATGTTAGTATCCAATGTGCTGTTGCGGCCAGTGGCCAGGAAGAGGAACCGGAGGCAGAAGCATATACCTACCGGAATGTCCCGGCCACCAGCCGGCAGAAAATCGTAGCGGAGGCTAACAGGATCGAGGTGACGTACAGTGGACATGCTTGAGCGGACGGCCTTTGATAGCCAGATAGCAGAACAATGGATGCGGGACTTCCCGCAGCAGTTCCAGGGGCGGAGGAACATCGAGTGTCTTGTTAGGGCTTTTGCACGGCAGCTGAAGGAGGTGCAAGACGTATTCCGGGAACTGGAGAAATTGGATTTAGAAACAGCCAAAGGGAAGAACCTGGATATGGTGGGGGATATCGTTGGCCTGACGCGGAAAGAAGCAGGGATTTTGGCAGGTGCAAGCAGCTTGGAACCCGTTATATCGGATAGCCGATATCGGCAGTATTTACGATATAAGCAGCTTCAAAACACAGCAGAAGGAACCTATGAAGATGTGATGAAATCGGTTGACCTGTTGTGGAATACTGATCAGATCCAATATGAGGAAAGGCTCAGTCGTCCAGCGACTATTTTCATTCAAACCAAAAGCGTGGAAATTGACACGGAGAAAGATCCGATTGCGGAACGGACACCTGTAGTAAAGCCGGCTGGAATAGCGGTGATTTATAAGGGAAGTTATGTGATATGGGCAGATAACTCCCATCTGGAACAAATCCTATTCCAGAACCTTCTGCTCCAGCTGTACCTGGCGGCGCTGCATAACCAAACGGCCTTCTCCATCCATACCCGTTTCCAGCAGGGATTTACTACCTCGGAAGAGATAAGGCTTCCGTCCATCCAGTTGGCCTGGCAGCTTCCTTCCAGGGAACTGTCTGGTCTGGCTTTATCGCTTACGCTTTTGTTCCCCCTTAATTTTTGGGGTTCCCGTCTATGGAACGGCTCCCGGAGACTGGACGGCAGCAAACGGCTGGACGGTAGGAGACGTTACCGGCTGCTGCTGGATGTAGCGCAGGTATGGAGGGGAAAGCGAATTCCGGAACGGTTCCTGCGCCCCTCTATGGCACTTACCTGGGAACAACGGCTGTCAGAGAGGATGGAAGCAGACCGGATAGAAAGCCGGATGAAGATAAACTTCCGGGAAGAGAGGCCATATCCGTTTCATGCGAAAACACTGCTTGATATAAAGGTAGTGAGTACCGGGCAGGAGCAGATTGGCAGTGTAATGGTAACAGTAAAGACCAGGGAGTATCGGTTCTTAGATGGCTCCAGGCAGTTGGACGGCTCCCGGAACTTAAATTCAGTCTATAGGAAGGAGATGGTGTGATGAGTGCAGAAGCGAATGTGGCCGGCAGTAAAAATGTCATCATTACAAAAAAAGCCAGAGAAAAGCTAGTCAAGGCAAGGGCGGGGGCAATCGTGCTTCCGGCGGTGGTAGGGATGGTGTTTGGAGATGGGGGAATTGATTCCGAGGGGAAGGTCGTTCCGCCTGCCGAATCCCAGGAAGCCCTGAACCATGAGATTTTCCGAAAGGAAATCGACGGGTATAGCTTTCCGGAGGATACGACATGCTGTTATGTCTGTACCTTGTCGGATACCGAGCTGGCAGGGGAATCGTTAAGTGAGGTCGGACTTTACGATGCAGAGGGAGATATTGTCTGTATCAAGACGTTTCTGGCCAAGGGGAAGGATGGGGATTTGGAAATGACCTTCACCTTAGACGATATTTTTTAAGGAAGGTGAGGATGGATGAAGGAGTATGCAAACAACGCCCCGGCCTTTTCGCCTACCTTACGGATTACGGAAACGACGGATACCGACCATGCAGACAATATCAATGCGGCGCCGATTCAGGCATTTGAAAATACCTTAGTCTTAAAAGCCCTGCTGGATTCGGTGATGGGAGCAGCCCGGACACAGAGGCTAACCATACCAACAGAGGGATGGAGGGAGTTTCAGGGTGGGGAGGAAGAGCCGCCCCAGGAAAATTCCATCGAACAGGAGAGTTCCATGGAGCAGGAGAATTCGGTGGAAGAGGGCGAAATTTCAGACAGAGAAGTCCAAAGTGGAGAAGGCTCAGAGATAGAAAGCCCTGCTGGGGGAAGCCAAGGGGGAGGAAGCCTGGAAGGGGAATATGAGGCAGGGATGTGGTACAGGGATATCCTGCTGGATGGTATAACGGAAGCAATGATACCAGTGGTCAGTATCCTGCCTGCGGACGCAGAAGCTGCCAAGAAATGCGGGATGGCAACTACGGTGCGGACGTTTGTCGGAGGGCTGCGGGTGTATGCGGAGCAGCCGCCGGAGAAGGAGATACGGACAGATCTGCTACTTTTCCAGGTACCGTTTGGGACAGGAGGGAGCCTGGGAGGGGGAGGAAGCGGCGGAGGCAATCCAGACGTTGGCGGGAACCCCGGAAGTTCTTCAGAAGTGGCAACAGAAGAGGAGGTAGAGGAGATGTTTGAGGAAATCTTTGGTGGGGAGAGCGGCGCCTACGTGTCGGATATTGCAACGGAAGAAGAAGTTGGAGAGCTGTTGGAGCAGGTATTTGAAGAAGCAAACTGAATTACCCTGCTACAAGCAGTGCTGCAAGCAGTGAGGAATAAGACCCGTGATAAAAAACGGAAAGCGCATATTTATCAGACTGGTTGTCTGTTAAATATAGAAGAAAAAAGAAAAGGAGTGGAGCAGTATGGCTTACAACACAGACAAATTGACGAGGTTATCGGCATTAAAGGCTCTGGCGGAGCGTGTCAAAAATGATTACGCGACGAAGGCAGAGGTGGAACAGAAGGTAGCGGCGGCGCAGGAGACGGTTCAGGCAGCAGTCCCGACGAAGGTGTCCCAGCTGGCCAATGACAGCAAGTTCCAGAATGATACGCAGGTAGCGGCGGCGATCCAGACGGCGATTGCAGCGACCGGCCATGCCATTTTTGAGAAGGCGGATGCGGTGCCGGAGGCAGCGGCAGCCAAGGAAAACGTGCTGTACCTGGTCATGAACAGCGAGACGGGGCATTATGACATTTATGCAAAGGTAGGGGAGAGCGTCGAACTGTTAGACGATACGACCGTTGATCTGACGGGCTATGTGCAGAAGGAGGACGGCAAGGGGCTGTCTGCGAATGACTACACCAGTGAAGAGAAAACGAAGCTGGCGGGGATTGCAGCTGGAGCGACGAAGACCGAGGCCAGTACCACCAACGGGAACATCAAAGTAAACGGGGCGGAAGTGACCGTTTATACCGAGCCTTCGGATGTGTTGCATGGTGCGGTGGCAACGGATGCCGAGGTGGCGGAGCTGCTTTCGGAGGTATTTGGCAGCGGAGCTGCTGCATAGGCGGATGTCAGAATGGGAGGCAGCGAAGCTGCCTCTGATCTGGAAGGGGCTGGAGAAAACCGCTTTTCTCGAAAGGAGAGCTCGGATATTTCTGGCTCCTGTCCAGAAAAAACCGATTCTAAAAAGAATGGGTGTGAAAAAGGAAATCCCGGAAAGGATTGGCGGGCTGCCCGAAAAGAGAAAGCGGAAGGGGCAGATTAGGCGAATCAAGGAAGGAGGGATAGAGACAGATGAATAAAGTTGCAGTGTTGGGGCATCTGGGTGGCTGTATGGAAGCAGTCAAGGCGTTTATCCAGAACCTGGTGGCGGAGCTGGCACAGGCGACGACTGAGGCCATCGAGGAGGTAGAAACTGTTAAGGCGGATAAGCCGGAAGCGGTTCCGGTTACGATTCTGGTTTCTGGCTGGGAGGTGGAAAGTGAGCAGGGACTTGAGGAGTATCCAAGCTGTTATGAGATCGAAGCGCCGGGGGTTACGGCGAAGGATCGGGCGGAAATTACCGTAGCGCCGGGAAGCTTAGGGATAGCGGGCGCCTGTGGTCTGTGCCTGACCAATCAGACGTTGGAGGGAAAAATCCGGATCTGGGCGGCTCGTGTCCCATCCGGGGAAATCGCAGCAGAGTACTGGGTAGAGAGCGGAAAGGAGTAGGGTATGGCATACGGGACGATCAATGTGCCGGGCATGTCGGGAAGCGATTTGGAGGCAGTTCGGAAGCTGTTGGAGGAAGCTTCCCCTTTTTTGATTCAGGAGGAAGAGCCGCCTGGCAATGAGAAAAAGACCTGGATCCAGCCAAGCACGCACCTCCAGCATTATTACGATGGGACAGCCTGGGTTCCATTGGCGGCGGTCTGGGGATAAGAGGTGGCAGGAGGGATACCGTCTCCAGAGTAGGAAAGGGGTGTGAGAGGGAAGATGTTGACGGCAGAGCAGTATAACCTTCTGCGCCAGAAGGTAGAGGCAGAGGTGGAACGGAGAAACGCCTGCGGCTCCCTGGCGGCATATGCCAGCGGAGGGAATGCGGCGGCAGGAACAGAAACAGGGGAATCCCAGACGATGGCAGAAGAAACAGCAGGGACAGAAACGAATGCTAGGGCAGAACCGAGTATAGACCAGTCAGATCAGGCAGAGGGGACAGCGGATGGGCAGGCAGAAACGGGCGCGACCATCCTGGCAAGACAGGGGAAACGGGTGATAGAGCCGTTGTTGGCTATCCAGGACTATGCGGATCTGGTTCTTCCGGAAGCCGGGGATCCGATTCCGGCTGGGTTTGGAGAAGAACTGATTACGTATGTGAATGAGCTGTCTGAAGAACCGATGGAGGGAACGTCCACTTCCTGTCGGGGCGCTTGTACGGGGCTTTGTATGAGTGGGTGCAGCAATGCTTGCAGTGGCTGTACGGGGAGCTGTACGGGCTGCGGCGGGTGTAGCGCCAGCTGCGGGACAGGCTGTGCCAGTGGAGCCAGGTCGTAGTTCCTGTGTTCTAAAAGGAGAAACATCATTTTTGTGGAGCAGGAAAAAAGTTTATCAGAAAGGGGACTAAGAGTATGAAGTTAGTATTTGCGAATGGAACGGAACTGGAAGTTAGCCAGGTGGTGGAGAGTATCCTGCCAAGGAACACGATGGAGGTTCGGGATGGGAAGGTGTTAGAAATTGGGATTCCAGAGGATTGCAGCCTTTCCCTGGAGGAATTGGCAGCGCTGTTTACGAAGGAAGCCTGTACCACGCTGCAAAGCGTAGCAGAGTATGGTATAGTGGACTATCAGGGCTATACGACGCTGTTAAGTGTGTCGAACATGGCAGCGCCGACGGTGTTTGCCAAAAGTGTCCGGTTGGGGCAAGACCAATAGAGCAATAAGAAGAGGGAATAGCTGTCAGAGAGGAAGAACGGTTCCTGTGCTGGCAGCTTTTCTTATGGCAGATGAAACAAATAACAATAAATTCAGGAGGGAATTAGGATGAAAGCGATTTTTGAAATTGATTTGAATGGAGAACCGATCATCAATGAGTTGGAGCGGACTTTTTTAGAGATTTCCGCGTATACGGATAACATTGCTTTTTTGCTGGGGAACAGTGTGACGGCAGATGTCGTGGAAAGCGCTTCTTTAAAGGCGTACCAGAGGAAGCAGGTAGAGGCAAAGGTACTGTATGAAAACCAGAAGAGGAAGCTGGAAAGAACCTATCTCCCAGACTATCTTTACGGGACACACCAGTATGATTGGAAGCTGAATTTCGGGACGGGGATTGTGACCGTTACGGTATATGATGAGCCGGGGATTCGGCTGCTGCAGGAGCATAGCGTAGCATTCACCAGCGTAGCTTAGGCGGGAGGTGGTGTATGAGGACGGTCAACCTAAAAAAGAAGGAGGAGCAGTACCAGGATGCTCTTGCCAGGCTTTATCCAGATCTGCATCCAAACGAAGAAGAGGGAGAACGTATTTTATCCAAAACTGTCACCTGGCAAGTAACTGATTATTGTAATCTGGCTTGCTCTTATTGTTACCAGGTTAATAAAGGACATCGGGTGATGGCTTTAAAGGCAGCAAAAAAGATGGTGGATGCGCTGCTGACCGGGGAAAAGGGATTTGAACGTTATATAAATCCAAAGATTTCTCCTGGTATTATATTAGAGTTTATCGGGGGAGAGCCATTTGCTCAGGTGGAGTTGATTGATCAGATCGTAGACTATTTCCGTAGCCAGGCGATTGCAACGGGTTCGCCTTGGGCAGATCGGTTTAAGGTTTCTATCTGCTCCAATGGAACGTTATATTTCAAACCAGAGGTACAGCATTTTATCGAAAAGCATAAGGCGCATCTGTCTTTTTCCGTGACAATAGACGGGAACCGGGAGTTACATGATTCCTGCCGGGTGTTTCCGGATGGTTCCCCTAGCTACGACTTGGCAGTGGCAGCGGCGAAGGACTGGATGGAGCGGGGGAATTTTATGGGAAGTAAGATTACGATTGCCCCACAGAATGTCCGTTTTTTAGACCAGGCGCTCCGCCATATGATTGGGCTGGGATATGATATCATCCATGCGAATTGTGTGTATGAAGAGGGCTGGACGCTTTCCCATGCCAGGGAGCTGTATCAGCAGATGAAATCCTATGCGGACTATGTATTGGAGCAGGGTTTGGTGGAGAAGGTGTACTGTTCGTTGTTTGAGGAAGAAATGTTCCATCCAAAGGCAGAGGATGACCTGCAGACCTGGTGTGGTGGGACAGGGGATATGCTGGCGATGGATCCGGATGGGTATTTGTATCCATGTATCCGATACATGGAAAGTTCCTTAGGGACGGTCAGGGAGCCGTTACGGATCGGACATATCGACACAGGGCTTGGACTCTGCCCAGCGGAGCAGGAGTGTATTCGCTGCATGAAAGCAGTAGACCGAAGGACGCAATCTACCGACGAGTGTTTTTACTGCCCGATAGCGGAAGGATGTAGCTACTGTTCGGCTTACAATTATCAGGTGTTTGGGACGCCGGACAGCCGGGCGACGTATATTTGTGTCATGCACAAAGCACGTTCTCTGGCGAACAGCTACTATTGGAATTCCTATTACCGGAAGAAGAACCTGCCGTACCGCTTTAAGATTTATGCGAAGGAAGAGTGGGGATTGGAGATCGTCGGTAGGGAGGAATGGGAGTATTTGAAGCGGCTGGAATCTGCCGGGAGGCTGGAGGAGTATACGAATGAGATTCCTGGCTAGTGCAGGTTTTGGGGAAGGGAGGGAGTAACATGTTGAAAATGAACCTGCAGTTTTTTGCGGCGTGTGGTGGTGTGTGTACGGAAACATGCACAGGCGGGTGTGGAAATAATTGTCTGTATGGTTGTTCTGGTACTTGTAATAACACTTGCACTGGAGGTTGTGCGAGTTGCTCTAGCTGTGGTTCTGCATGTAGATCAGATTGTAGTGGTTGTTCCGGCTGCTCTGGCTGTGGTTCTGGCTGTGCCAGTAGTTGTAGTGGCTGTTCTGGTTGTTCCGGTTGCGGTAGCTGTGATTCTGGCTGCTATAGCAGTTGTTATGGTTGCTCTGGTTGTTCTGGCTGCTCGAACACTTGTAATGGCTGCTCCAGCTGTAGTGGTTGTAATACATCCTGCAGTGGCTGTTCTGGCTGTAATACCGCCTGTGAGGGAAGTTGTAAGGCTGGTTGTCAAACAGATTGTACGGCAAGCTGTAGCCAGACCTGTGATTCCCAGTGTTTTGGGAGTGCGGTAAAAGGGACGGGAGAGGTTTCTCAAGCAATGGCAGAAGGTTCTTCTTAGAAGATGGAAGCAATTAGAGGGAAGGATAGGCAGAAAGGAGGAACATGTAGTGGATACGCCGATTTCAAGGGCAGAACATGAGGAATTTTGCAGACGGATGGAAACCGAACTGCAGCGGCTGGAGGACGAGAATCGCCGCCAGAATCGCAGACTGGAACTGTTAGAAGAGAACGTCCGTCAAAATGGTATGTTGGTCACATCCGTGGAGAAGCTGGCTCTTAGTATGGAAGGGATGGCACAGGAGCAGAAGCAGCAAGGGAAGCGACTGGAGAAGTTAGA
>CAJUFW010000007.1:15564-44181 GCA_910585655.1 uncultured Lachnospiraceae bacterium | reverse complement strand
TCCGGCATCTGCCTTTTCTGAACATCAAACACCAACCCTGTTTCGCAATCACCTATTTAATTGATACTTTCCACCAAATCAAGATTCCGCTCAAACATTCCGTCAAACGCCAGTGTTTCCCGATAGGTCTTGTATGCCTCTCCTTCAATCGTAAACTGAACGCGATTGATCCCGGATATCTCAACCAAAGAATTGACCACGGAATACACTGCCACCTCGTCCGAAATATCCGGTAGTTTATCTAAAAAATCCGCATTAAAATCCACATAGCAGATTCCGTCCTTTTTGCTGACCTTTAACAACCGCGCGCTGGCTGGCAGAGTAGGATACAGCCCCTCTTCCTCTGGTAAAGGCCCGGCAGTAAGCTGCTCAATTACCAACTCCTCTAAGGAAATTGCTCCGTCAAATTCGATCTGATGCCTGGACTGCTTTAACGTTTTTCCGTCCTCTCCGGTAAAAAACAGTGTTACTGTCACCGTCTGCGTATAATTTGTCTCGCCTCCTGTGTTATCAATAAAATCACTGCTCGTCATCAAACCGATTGGCTGGGCATTGGAATCCATGAGTGGCTGCCCTGCCACCGTAAAGGCTACATACTCCACATCCTTCGCCTGGCACAGCGTTTTTACAATCGCCGTCCGACGTAGTATTTCTGAAATCCCGGTTAAATTAGCATAGTTCGCATCAAAATTTAAAGTAAGCTGTCCCTTTTCCAGACTCCAGTCCTTTAGAGTAATCGTGTCCGGAAGCGCCCGCATACTGCCAAATGTTTCCGGCTCCCTGCTAAGCCCCTCTAACAGCTCGTAAATGATTTCCTCTGTCTCGGTTCCTTCTAGCAAAAAAGGTTCGCTGACTACGGCTGTTTCTGTATTGTTGACACAATAAAGCCTCCAACCAGTATCCTCCTTAATATCTGCTTCTTTTCCCATTTCCAGCGCTGCGCCGACGATAGCTGCCGTCAGAATACAGACCAAGATCGCCGGAACCACCAGACGCCTCCACCACTTTTTTTTTCTCATTTTCCGCACCGCCTTCTTCCTTTCCTATGATAACCGCCAGAGAACAGCTAGCCTTTTATCCAAGAGAGGCTGGTTTCCCGTCCGATAAATACATCAACGGAATCCGCACCGTAAAGGTGGTTCCCTCGTTTTCCTTGCTGTATACCTTAATCGCCCCCCGGTGCATTAAAATGACGTTTTTGGTGATGGAAAGCCCCAGACCGGTTCCTCCCGTTCCTCTGGAACGCGCCTTATCCACCCGGTAAAAACGCTCGAAAATCAAATCTTCCTCGCCCTCCGGAATCCCGATCCCGGAATCTGCCACCTTGACAAAGAAAAATTTATGGTCGGCATTCAGAGAAACCCGTACCCAGCCGTCCTCTATGTTATATTTGATTGCATTTTCAATCAGGTTAGAAAGCGCAAGCGTCAGCTTGACCTCATCTGCTTCGGCTGTCACCGGACGAAAGCTTTCAAAAATCAGCTCTACGTTTTTCTTTCCGGCAATCGGACGCAGCCGTTTTAAGATCTGCTCTAACAATTCATTCATATTGACACTGGTGATGTTCATATCCCCTGCTTTTTTATCCAGCTTTACCAGAGAGAGTAAATCGTTGATAATCTTTGTTTCCCGCTCGATCTCATCATTGATATCAACCATAAATTCCTGATACAGCTCAAGCGGAGCTTCTTCCTGAGATAACAGAGAATCCGCCAGCACTTTGATTGAAGTCATCGGTGTTTTTAACTCATGAGAGACATTAGAAACAAATTCCTGGCGGGACTCCTCTAACTTCCGCATCCGCCCTAACATTCGTTTAAAAGAAGTAGAGACGGCTTCCAGCTCGCTAAACGCCCGAATCGGCACCGGATTTTCCACATAACCGTCCGAAAGGTGATCAAGGGAATCCGTCAGTTTCTGAAACGGTTTGCCAAGCCACACTGTATAGACCAGTGCAAACAGTACTACCAGAATCAAAATAGTCATAACAAGCAGCCCTGCCGTATTCCTCAGCTCTTGATAGAGACCGGAGATAGACTTCAGGGAAAAGCTTAGGATAATCACGCCTTTGATCTCCTTTGTCGTCGGATGGTTGATCGGCAGCGTCAATTCCACATATTCCTTGACATGGTTCCGGTAAAGGCTGTTAGAACCGCGAAAACAGCGGATCGTCTCTTCTGAAATCAAGGTTTTCCCTTCCTCCAAGCCATACGTATCCCGTATGACATGAAGGTTATCATCTACTACAATGATACGCCCTTCATAGATTTCTGAAAGCGATAAGATTTCCGAATCTGCTTCCGCTACACTGGCTGTGGACAAAAAACCGCCGGATATGATTTTGTTGGCGATCACCGTCCCATAGGACTGCAGTTCGGACACCCTCTGGCTATATGCCTTTTCATCATACGCAGATAACAGCATTTCTGCAAATACTGCCATAATCAAAAGGGCAATCAGCACCAACGCCCCAAATACCTGAACCCTTATACTTTTTACAAACTGAATGATTGGTTTAAACCTGGAAGAAATAGCCAACACCCCATTTTGTATGTATATAGTTCGGTTCACTTGGATTCATTTCAATTTTTTCCCGGAGGCGGCGGATATGGACGTCCACGGTCCGCATATCCCCCGGATAATCATAGCCCCATACAATATTTAGAAGCTTTTCTCTGCTGTATACCTTATTTGGATGGAACACTAAAAGCTCTAGCAAGTCAAACTCCTTAGCGGTCAGGTTGACTTCCTTTTCTTTGATATAAACTCGTCTTCCGTCACAGTCTAAGCGCATATCCTCGTAGACGATTTCCTTGGCTTTTTCTTCTTTTACCGAATTCTTTTCGTTTCGGCGCAAAATCGCCTTAATCCTCGCCTTCACCTCTAAGATATTAAAGGGTTTGGTAATGTAGTCGTCGGCGCCGTACTCTAACCCCAGGATTTTATCCATGTCCTCTCCCTTGGCGGTCAGCATAATGATCGGCATATTGGAAAACTCCCGAATCTGCTGGCAGACCTCTAACCCGGTCATTTTCGGAAGCATAATATCTAACAGCACAATATCGTACTCGGTCTGCTTTGCCATCTCCAAGGCTTCCTCGCCGTCATAGGCGCACTCCACCTCCATGCCGTCTTGTTCGAGGCTAAAACGGATGCCTTTTACAATCAGCTTTTCATCATCCACTACCAAAACTCTTTTCGCCATATCGCTCCATCCTCTCACTTTCTAACTACTGCTATGGTTCTTTCCAAACTCTATTTTATTTCTGCCCTTATCTGCTCTTTACTATAACCCGTTCCTCGATCTTACGGAATACTCCTTCCTTGATACCGGGAATCTCCATCAGCTCTTCTATCTGCTGAAAGCCGCCCTTTGCCTCCCGATAAGAAAGAATCGCTTCCGCCTTTTGCTCTCCGATACCAGGCAGGTTCATCAGTTCTTCCTTTCCTGCCGTATTCAGGTCTATTTTGCCATCTGCACCCTCTTGGTTTACAGGATTCTGCCTTCCACCGATGCTTCCTATACTGCCTGGCGGCTCTTCTCCTGCCCTATCCTCCCATTCCTCCACTTCCTTTTTGGACGGAATATAAATCTGTATTCCATCCTCTAAGTGATCCGCCTGGTTCAGATACGATTGGGCAGCCTCTTTTGTAAAGCCTCCTGCAGCGTCTACCGCATCAATTATTCTTGCTCCGGCAGGCAGACGGTATACGCCCTCCCTAGTCACTGCTCCGCAGACATGAATCACCAATTCAACGGCTTCTTCCTCTGGCAAATTTTCTTTAACAGGAGCTTCGGGATCAGTCTCTTTTTTCTCTTCTGAGGCATACTGACTTTCCGGCAGCAGCTCAACCTTCCCGCCGGAATCTTGAATTCTCAGATAAAACGCACCACACACAGCGACGAAAAGCAAAATTACAGCCAGCTTCCACTGTTTTTTGCCTTTCATATACGCTCCTTTCCTAAAAACCGGCTTACCGGCTTGTCTTATGTTGCGTTCAGATTGACGTTCCATTCACAGATTATGCAAATTCTATTGTATCCAATTCATTGAATAATTACAATAGCAAAATTCTTAAATCTTTGTTACGAAAGTTTTTATTTCCTCCTACTTACAAAAATCCACCCTCACTAAATGACGGTGGATTTAGACTGGATTATGATACAAAAATCCTCTATAACTTCCCTACTTTTTCCATTCCATCCCCTGGAATAAAAAAATTCCTGCTGCCATCACACAAACCCCGATCAGTTTCCTCCAGGAAAACTCTGCCTTTTCCGTTCCGAATAAGCCAAATAGCTCAATAAGATAAGCGGTGGTTAGCTGCGCTGCGACAATCAGCATCGTCGCCCCAGCCGGACCGATCTTTCCGATTGCCTGAATGACGGTAAACGTAATGAACGCTCCAATCACGCCGCCTAAAAGCATATATTTGGATTCAATATGAAACAGACTGCCTATGCTTCCCTCTCTGCCACTGATAAACCAAGCGACAACACATGTCAAAAATGCCGTTACCTGCACAAAACCTGCCGCCATCCACGTTCCGGCTTCTTTGGTAACACCTGTATTAAATACGCCTTGTATGCTCATCAACGCCCCTGACAGCAGCGCAATCAAAAATCCCCACATAACTCTCCCTTCCGGTTTCCCGACCAGTCCGCTTTTGCGCACGACAAGCCGACGGAAACATCTGATCCAATTGATATGGGGATAGTATGCCCGTTTTTTTAACTTTTATGTACGATTCGTACCAGCTCCCGTACTATCTCGGCAGATACAACATCATATTGATATACACGCTCTCCAGACGCTATTTGATAAGATACTCCGTTTTGTATCGTCGTCGGATCGGTCAGCCAGTCTTTACAGGAACTATGCACCTGGGAAATCCCCGTTTTTTCTATCAATGCGCCGACATTTGCCGCCTGCACGCCGCTTCCTGCTACCAGTTCTATTTCAGTTCCGTATTGCCGCTGCAGTTCGGAAAGAAGCCCCGCACCCTCCAGAGCCGTTTTTTTCTGCCCACTGGTCAATACCCGATCTACGCCAAGTGAAATCAGTTGCTCCATCATCGTAAAAGGATTTGCCGCACAGTCAAAGGCACGGTGAAATACTGCCGTTTTTTCTGCTTCTTTTATAAGCGTTACCAACCGTTTTGTCGCCTCTGCCTCTAAAGAAGCATCTGCTTGTAAGCAGCCAAATACAATCCCGTCTGCCCCATTGTGTAACAGTTCCAGACACTCCTCCTCCATCACCGAAATTTCCTCTTCTAAGTAACAAAACCCGGCTCCGCGTGGTCGTACCATCGCCATTACAGGCAAATCTGGTAATTGTGCTTTTATCAGACGCAAGGTCGCTGCCGTTGGCGTAAGACCACCCAGAGCCAGAGCAGAGTTTAATTCAATCCGATCTGCCCCACCCAGCGCAGCCTGCCTGGCATCGTAAAGGCTGCCGCAGCAGACCTCTACGATGTTTGTTTCTTTTTGATGGTTTCCTTGTTCCGTCATATTCTACTTTCCTTCTGTTTTTCTGTTCCATTGCTGTATTTCCACTCTACTGTCTACTGTTGTATTGTCATACTTTGTATTCCGTTTCTACAACCCGTTTTATGCCGAAGCAATTTCTTTTCTTTCCTCGTTTTCTACCCATTCCTGTGTGGCTTTTTCCAGCCTGCAATGCCCGTCCGGCTGGCGGATTACCTGATAAACAGCCAATTCTTCCGTTTCCGTCTCTACCACAACCGTAAATTCTTTGATGTTGGTCGCTGCCCCCCATTCTCCCTCTTGGTTCATGGCAATGACCGATAAATCGCCAGCTTCTCCCCGGCGCTTCCGCAACTCCTGATCCAGCTGGTTGACGGCTCGTTCACAAGCCCCTTGCGGACTCATCCCTTCCTTCATCAGTCTTACAATCTCATAAGAAATACAACCCTTCATCAAATCTTCACCCAGCCCGGTTGCGCTTGCTCCGCCCCATTGACTGTCTACATAAAATCCGGAACCTACAAGCGGAGAGTCTCCGACCCGACCTTTCCGTTTCATAAACAAACCGCTGGTAGAAGTGGCTGAGGTCATCGTTCCTTTGCTGTCCAGACAAACCATCCCTACCGTATCATGACCGGAATACGGTGCCAGATCTGCTCCTAATTCCTGCACTCGTTTCTGATATTTGACCTTTGCCTGATCGGTCAGCATATTTTTCCGCTCAAAGCCTTCCTTATGAGCAAACTTTTCTGCTCCCTCTGCTACCAGCACAATATTTACTTTTTCCTCACTCAGCCGCTTGGCAATCGACACCGGATTGGCGTAATCCCGAATTGCTGCTACCGCTCCTACGGATAAGGTATCTCCATCCATATAAGCCGCGTCCAGTTCTACCTCTGATTCCTCATTTGGCAGACCGCCATAGCCTACCGACTGATAATACGGAGCATCCTCTACCTTCCGGATCGCTCTTTCTATCGCGTCTCCTGCATGTTCTCCGTTCTTTAATAAGGTACAGCCCTCGCCTACCCCCTCGCGCGCCATTCTCCAGGTGGCAATCATTCCCCACATAGTAGTTCCTCCTTTACCTCTTCTGGTTATAATTTCATATAGTGAGCCGCTTCTTCCTCTGTCAAGCTATATTGCTCTATGATTTTTTTCTTAATCAAAGAAGATTCCAGTCCTATCTATCCCAGCAGTTTTATAGAACCTACAATCCCTTTCTCCATCCCTTTTTCTATCCCCTTCTCTATCCCTTTCTCTATCCCTTTTTGCAAGCCCTCCTCCATGCCGGCTTCTCGGATATCTTCTTCGTAGGAAAACGCTTCTACAATACTCATCTTTTTGTCCTCCTGTCAAAAGACTCTCGTTTCTTCTCTTTATTATCTAACGTTTTCCTAGTATCTGTCAAGTAGCAGTTTTTTACCGCCATAAAACGGCAAACCTTTCTATGCAGCCCTGAACTTTCCAATGATACAAAAAGCAGGAAGCAGCCTAACTTTCCCCTTTCTTAGCTGCTTCCTGCCTCTCTTTCTTTTCCTGCCCGGTTCGTTTTCTTTTACACTTTCTTTATTCCGCTTCGATGGAAATTACCTGGCGTTCTATGCCTTCTGCTTCGACCGTCACCGTAATCGTTCCTGCCGTATCCGGACGGATAACTGCCAATGCTTTTCCGTCATAGGTCGTATGTGACGTTCCTGTAAAAGCTTCCTCTGTACATGGCTCGCGGCTTCCTAAGCCCTGTAAATGCCCGGCTCCCTCGACTGTCACCTTCACCATCCGATCCTGGCTGCTATAGAGATTTCCGTCCGCGTCCTCTAAGGTAATATCCAAATAAGCCAAATCGGTAGTATCTGCCTTGATTTTGGTACGGTCCGGCTTTACAGACAACAAGACGGAACCCTCTGCCGAATGAAGCGTAAACTCTCCGATCACTTCTCCCTTTTCATAGGAAACGGCGGTCAACGTTCCAGGAGCATAGGTCAGTTCAAATTCTGCTAAAAACGGCAGTCTCTCGCCGATTGGCTTTTTTCCTATGGAAACGCCGTTTAAAAACAGCTCTGCTTCCTCTCCTGCCGCATAGACCTCTACCTGTACCGGCTTTCCATTATACGCTTCAAAGCTCCAGCTACACAAAGAATCGCTCCAACTCCATGGGCTAACGGTAGGAATTTTTCCATAATGCTCCGGACGTAGTACGGCAATATATGGCTCCTTTCGCAAACCCCAAACCAGCTCTTTATAATAAGAAATCGGACGGCGATTCCCTAAAATATCAATATCTCCGCAGTTTGCAATCATCCATGGATAGGACGAATACACACCCTTAACCGCTTCCGGTTTTTCCGGATAGATCACCTTCCCAATTCCGGCTTCTCCCAGATAGTCCCAGCCCGTCCAGCAAAAATCACCGAGTATATACGGATGTTCTTCTACCAAAGCCCAGTTTTCTGCCAAATCACGGGAAAAAGTTTCGCTGCCGCATAATATTCTCGTTGGATGTTGTTCGTGATCCTGTACCAGACGGTGGGTCATATAGTTATAGCCTGCCACATCTACCGCTGCAGCCGGTTCCTCTAAAGCTATTCCCATGCCTTCCCCTTGGGTCAGCACAGCCATCGGGTTGCTGTTTCCTTTCTTTTCCCGCTCAGACAGCATAGAATTTAATTCCAGACTGGTTTCTTCCGTTTCCTCTGGTTTGGAGGCGTTGACGGATGTCTGCCGCATCAGCTTCTGAAATTGTTCTATCACCAATAATGCTCCGTTGATGGAATTGATTGTAAAACGGCTGCTATCCAGCTTTTTGATCGTTTCCGCAATCCGTCTGCCCCACTGATTTCCGCCAAGTGTCCTGGGATCCGGAATTTCATTGCCAATCGAATAAAGTATCACGGACGGATGGTTATAATCCTTTTTCACCATCTGCTCGACGTCCTGTTCCCACCAAACCGGAAAATGAAGACCATAATCATACGGATTTTTCTGTTCTGTCCACATATCAAACGTCTCGTCCATCACCAGCATTCCCAGACGATCACATGCCGAAAGAAGCGCCTTTCCTGCCGGATGGTGTGCGCTGCGGATCGCATTAAAGCCAGCCTCTTTTAAAATCGAAACCCGGCGTTCCTCCGCACGCTGAATGGTCGCCGCCCCAATCACTCCATTGTCATGATGGATACAGGCTCCCCGCAGCTTCACAGTCTCCCCGTTGATCCGCAGCCCATGGAAAGGATCTAACTCCAAAAAGCGGATACCAAATTCCGTTATTTCTTCGTCTAACAGATGTTCCTGCCGAATTGCTTTTGCTGTCGCCATATCCCGATCCTGCTTTGGATAAAGCCGGATACGACAGGTATAAAGCTGCGGCGTATCTACATTCCAGAGCTGTGGCTCCTCGATATAAAACGGCAGCGTCACACGGCTGCTTTCCCCTCCCAGTACCCCTAGCGGAACACAATCGGATGCCGCCAGTTCACCGGACGGAGCATACACCTCTGCCAAAACCGCTACGGTTTGGCTGGAAATTCCTTCATTTTCCACTTCCACTTCTACGGAAAGTTTCGCTCTTGTCACCTGCTTCTGATCCGAAGAGAACGATTCCCTTTCCAGACTAAGCGTCGTCACACGCAGCCCGTCGATAGCGACGTGAATCGGATTCCCCACTAACAGGCGAACGTCACGGTACAGCCCCATCCCGGAATACCAACGACTGTCCTCACCGCTTCGGGCAACTACTTTGATCTCGTTTTCTGCCCCATAAACTACATAAGGATTTAAGGAAACATAAAAATTAGAATATCCATACGGGCATTGCCCTGCCAACTGACCGTTTACAAAGACCATCGTATTGTTATAGCATCCTTCCAATTCCAAAGTCAGCCGCTTTTCCCGTTCCTCCTCTGAAAGAAACAGCTTTTTGGTATATTCACAGCTTCCTCCCGGAAAATACCCGCTTTTTGAGTTCTGCGGGACGTCGGCGCTTCGCTCTTTGCCAATCATCGCGTCATGCGGCAGCGTTACTTCCTGACCGTCCGGCGGTGTAAAGTTAAAAACGCCCGTTACCGGCTGAATACTCCAACCAGTGTTGAAAAGTTCTCGTTTCATAGTCTTTTCCCATCCTTTCTTTTTTACTTTATGTGAATCTATTACAACAAGGCGAGCTTACGCTCGCCTGCTTGTTTGCTTGTCTGTTTTATCGGTTTTTATACCGATCATAAGCCGCCTGCTGGAATTGGATCAGGTCTTCGATATTTAAAGCCTTAACATCTTCTACATAAGCATCGAATTCGGAAAGATCCCTGGCTCCTAAAATAAATTTCTGCGTATTTTCCTGTACCAACGTAGAAATATCCGTAATCCGACTACTGTAGGTAACGGCGTCCTCCGGCGTCATTGTCATTTTTTCCGGAAGAATCCGATCATGTCCTTTTGTATCCCAAATATCATAAGATTCTAAGGTAGAAGGATTGTCATAGGTCGGCACGGTAAACGCATAGTTGTAATATCCAAACCCGGCGGAAGCCATACTATATGCGCTGTTTAACGCGCTCAATAACGTCGGATAGGTTCCGTTTTCCACCAGTTCATAAAGAGCCGGACCAGCAGAATAGGTTCCGTCTCCATTGTCAAGATAGCTTTCACCTTCTATCCCCAGGCTGGACAGGAAGCAAGCTTCCTCGGTATACCAGTAGTCCATATAACGCAGTACCAGTTCTATCCGGCTGTCATCTACCGCTGTTGATACGGCAAAATTATCCTTTGTAATACTGCTCATTTCAAATTGAAGCTGCGGAGTATCTCCCTTTGTCAGCACCGGAATCGGACATGCCTGAAGATAAAAATCCTCTTCCTCCGTATAACCCTGATCTTTAAAGGTCGTAGCCGTAGAGTAATACAGCTCTGTACATACACCTACCTGTCCGGTTGCAATCTTCTCTGCCGGAAGCTGCATCGCCTCCCAGGCGGCTCCACTTACAAAGTCCGGATCAATCAACCCTTCTGTATACCACTGGTGCATCGTCGTTAAAAACTGCCGATATCCCTCTTCAATCGGTCCATACTTTACAGTTTCGTTATCCTTGTAAAAAGCGCTTGTTACTCCATATGCCGTCAGAAAATCTCCATAAACAGAATAGCAATACGGTCCTACATACAAAGCACCACCATGTCCCAGCTTTTCTTTAAAAGCAGTCAACGCCGTGTGCCATTCCTCTATCGTTTCCGGAACCTCTAAGCCTACCTCATTCAACCAGTCTCTGCGAACGACCAGCCCTCCCCAGCTTGGCTCTCCTTTTACTACGCCGTTTTCCGTAGAAATTTCATAAAGCGCCAGCAGCCGTCCGTCGTCGGTCGTGGAGTCTTTTTGAAATACTTCATAAGTATCCAATAAAGACTGGTAGCTTGGCATATAACGTGGGATATCCTCAGTCAAATCCCGAATCACACCGTCCTGTTCTCCTTGTACCAGTCCTCCCACATAGCTGCCGGCAAAGTTCCTGATCACATCCGGATACTCCCCGGAAGCCAACATCAAACCAAACTTTTCACTGTCATCCGAAAGGATCCAGTTGACATGTACGTTGGTATTTTTTTCAATCTCCTGCACACCTTTTAATTCGTTTGGATCCTGCGCCATCGTATTGGCGAAATACGTCCAAATAGAGAGTTCTTCCTGTTCCGCCAAAGGCCATGCCCATTCGTCTTTTGCTTCTTCCTCCTGTCCGCCACCTTCCTGGCTTGTCTTTGCTGTATCTTTTTGATCAGGTTTTGCTGTTTTCTTTTCACATGCTGCCAAAGACAGGAAAAGCATTAGCGCCAAACCACACGCTATCATTCTCTTTTTCATTTTGTGAACTCCTTTCTATCTTCCTGCGTTTGCCAAAGACAGTCGGCCTAACCGCCTTTTTCTTGTATGCAGCTAACAATCATTAGTGCTGTTCCTATTCTAACAAGAAAGACTTGCCCGAACAATATCGCAATCGGATAAAAAGGAAAGAACCTGTGTCGAAAAATGATCTTCTATTATCGGAATCGGTAACTTTTTATCTGTCCTAATCGGAATCCGTGAATTTACTTTTTTGCAGATTTTATGTATGATATAGAAAAGACCGAGCCAAAAGGAGCCAGCAGGATGAATACAGATTTTATCGATTTTATCAACCAGCACATCCATCGCACCCTACAAAATTTTCAGGAGCCATCTGCAGTTTCTCCTCATTACACCAAGCCTACGTTTTATATGCAGGACGGCATCATTCATTACCAGCTCCAGGAGCCTGTCAAACTGTTTATACAGGGAAAGGAAGGGAGCCTTGGATATTATATCGGAACCGGATACGTCCCTCCTTTCAAGCATTATGAAGCCTTTTCCTCTTATTTTTTCAATCAGCCGGAACACGGCGAGATCCATCGCCACGAATTCTATGAATGTACGTATGTGTTAGAGGGAACCTATGGTTATGGTATCGGCGATCAGATCATCACTTTGTCGCAGGGAGATTGTATCCTGATGGATACCAACTGTATCCATTGGAACCGCTACGGCAAAACAGATATGAAAGTGTTATATCTTGCCTTTCAAAAGGAATTGTTAGAACACATCCTTTCTCTCGCCAAAGAACCACTGCTCGCTTCCCATCTTTTACACGGAAAAAAGACAAAAGAACAACATTTTTTTATTTACCCCTCCCGTACGTTAGCCAAACAGCAAAAAAAGAAGGAGCTTCTCTTTCAGATGTTTCTTGAGCAGGAACAAAAAGAACGGAATTATCAGCAGATTTTATCCTGTCTAACCGAACGTTTTTTGTATTTGCTTGAGGAAGACGGAACCGCCTATGTTTTAGACAAAAGCACTCGCGACGATCAAATTTTACTGCAAATTGACCAACTGATTCAGCAAAACCTCTCTCTAGCCAGTCCCGCTTATTTACAAGAACAGCTCCACTTTAACACAGCCTACTACAATCGGCTGGTCAAAAAGCGTTTTGGTATTACCCTTGTTCAATATATCCAGAAAAAACGGTTGGCAAAAGCGAAACAGTTACTTGCAGAAACCAATCTTCCTGTCGGGAAAATCATCGAAAAAATCGGATACCAAAACCGCTATCATTTTTATACCCTATTTGCACGGGAAACCGGTATGACTCCGATCGAATACCGTACGCAGGCGTTTCGTATTCTTCTTTCACAACAAAACGAATAAGATAACGTTAAAACAAAAGCCCTCTCTGTTTTAATTCCTGATAAATCCGGCTGGCTGGAAGTCCCATCACATTATAAAAATCCCCTTTAAGCTCCTTGATATAGCGTGCAAAAATCCCCTGCACCGCATAGGCTCCTGCCTTATCGTATGGCTCCTTCGTATCCAGATAAGCTTCGATTTCCTGCTCTTCCACAGGCTGTACCGTAACGACAGTCCGCTCTGCAAACATAAAGCACCCCGTTTCCGGACAGCAGACCGCCACCCCGGTATAGACTTCATGACTTCTTCCCTGCAGGCGTTCGATCATCTTTTTCGCATCCGCTCTGTCTTTTGGCTTTCCCATGATCTGCCCGTCTAAAACGACAATCGTATCTGCTCCCAGGATAAGTGCCTCCGGATGCCTGCCCGCCACGGCTTCTGCTTTCTGCCTTGCCAATGACTGTACGATCTCCACAGGAGGAGCATCTGGCAGATGCTCCTCCACGTCACTTACCACGACCGAAAACGGCAGTTCTATTTGTGTCAAAATCTCTCTTCTTCTCGGCGACGCCGAAGCTAAAATCAATTCTCTCAAATCCTCTACCTCTTGTTTGCTTCCATGGAATCAGGCTTATTTCTGGGAAATGTCGATTCCAAAGTATTTTTCAGACAGCTTGGTCAGCTCTCCGGACTCGGACAGCTCTGCTAAAGCATCGTTGATTGCTTCCCGCAGGCTGGCAGTCTCCTCGCCTTTTCGCATTGGAATCGCAGTTTCAGTTGCTTCCTCTGTAAAAGCCACTACCTTTAGATCAGCCTCCGGATGTGCTTTCATATAGTCTGCAAACGTCATCTCGGAATTTAGAGTAGCATCAATCCGTCCTGCTAAGACCAGTTCAATCGTCTGAATCAAATCGTCTACCCCGGTATTGGTCGCGCCATAGCTTTCTGCCATCTTGGCATAGCTGCTGTTTAGCGTATTCGCTGTCGTTTTTCCGTCCAGATCCTCAAAAGAAGTAATTTCCTCATTGTCTCCCCGAACGATTAACGCAATTCGATTATAGCAATATGGAGTTGAAAAATCATATTTTTTAGAACGTTCTTCGTCTACATCCACTCCGTTGATCATAATATCATAACGTCCGCCCTCTAAACCAGCCAAACAGCTATCCCAATCGCCCTCTACAAACTTAGGAGTAACCCCCAACTTCTCTGCAATCTTCTCGCCCACTTCTACGTCGTAGCCTACCAGCTTATCGTTCTCATCATGATACGTCCAAGGCGCCCAGGTTCCTTCCATGGCAATCGTGATTTCACCTTTTTCCTGTATCTGCGCCAGTAAATCCTTTTCTTTTGCCTTTTTCGAGCAGCCTCCTAATAAAAACGAAAGTGCTAAGACCGCTGTCAATAACCCTACCAATAACTTCTTCTTCATTTTTTCTTCCCCTTTTTCTAAACTATTCTTCTATGCTGCTTACGAAAGCATCGGACCCCTCTCCTTCCGCCAGAGCAAATCGTTCTCCGATGGTACGGAGGAAATTTTTTGTCCGCTCTTCCTTTGGATGTTCAAAAAACTCTTTGGACGTTCCTGCCTCTACAATGACGCCGCCCTCCATAAAAATCACTCTGGAAGAAACGTCTCTGGCAAAATTCATCTCGTGTGTGACAACGAGCATCGTCATTCCTTCTCTGGCAAGCTGCCGCATGACTGCCAGCACTTCTCCGATCAGCTCCGGATCCAGCGCCGAAGTCGGCTCGTCAAAAAAGATGATCTCCGGATCGGTCGCCAACGCCCTGGCAATCGCCACTCTTTGCTGCTGCCCGCCGGAAAGCTGGCTGGGATAATAGTCGCAGCGATCGGACAGTCCTACCTTTTCCAACGCCCGTCTGCCGATTTTTAACGCCTGTTCCTTTGGCATATGCCTGGCTACCGTCAGCCCTTCCGTCACGTTCTGCAGAGCCGTCTTATTTAAAAACAAGTTATAATTCTGAAACACAAAGGCTGTTTTTTTCCGCAGTCTGGCAATCTCCTTTTTGGATATATGCTGAAAGGAAAAACTCTCCCCGTCAAATTCCAACGTACCGCCGTCTGCCTGTTCCAAAAAATTGATGCAACGCAGCAACGTCGTTTTTCCCGAACCAGAAGGACCAAGGATTGCTACCACATCGCCTTTTTCCACATCCAAATCCACGTTTTTTAAAACCTCCAGTTCTCCAAACGCCTTGTGGATGCCTTTGACTTTAAGCATTTGCCCTCCCCCTTCGTTCATAGCCGTTTAAACGCTTTTCCACTGCCCGCTGAAGTATCGTAAATATTGTGGAAAACATCAGATAAATCACTCCAACCTCAATATAAAGCGCCAACGCCTCATACGTTCTGGCAACAATCCGCTGCGTCGCCATCAGCATTTCTAACACTGTGATATTAGAAGCCAGAGACGTATCCTTGAGCATGGAAATCAATCCGTTTCCCAAGGAGGGAACCGCCGTCCGCATCGCTTGCGGAAGCACGATTCGACGCATGATCTGCAGATATGACATCCCCACACAATATCCGGCTTCCATCTGCCCGGACGGAACAGCCTCTAACGCCGCCCGGATGGTTTCCGCCGCATATGCGCCCTCGTTAATGGAAAACACCAAAACCGCTGCCGGAAAAGGATCAATTAAAATCCCCAGATTAGGCAGACCATAAAATACAACGTAAAGCTGTACCAGCAGAGGCGTTCCGCGGATCACCCAAATGTAAAACCGTACCAGTTGCTTTAATACTTTGATATTGGCAAACTGGATCAGCGCCGCCACCGTTGCAATCACCAAAGCAAAGCTAAACGCTATCAACGTCAGCGGTATCGTTGCCAACAGTCCTGGTTTTAAAATTTTCCAAAAGGAATCCGCCAACAACGCTATCAATTCTTCCGACATACTCCCCTATCCCCCTCCTATCTGTTTTCATTTTAATGCCTCTGCCACAAAATAGCAAATACTTTTCCTGTATAGCAGCTATGCCTTTTGGCTATAGCAAAACTTCTCTTCTGTATTTGGTATCGTTTACATCGCTTATTTTCCCAAAGTCTATCGGGCAAGCGGCTCTTCTCCAAGCGGTTTAATGATCTTTTTATAAATTCTAATCAGGAAAAAAGCGCTTAACAGCACCGACATAATCTCTGCAATCGGAAAAGCAAACCAAACAGCATTGACTTTTCCGGTTAAAGAAAGCAGGTAAGCGACCGGAAGCAGTACAATCATCTGTCTGGCAAAGGAAACCAACATACTGTATACCCCGTTTCCCAGCGCCTGAAACACCGTAGAACACATAATACAAAAACCGGCAAACAGATAACTCAAACTTAAAATCCGCAGCGCCGGAACTCCAATGGAACGCATATTGTCCGAAGCGTCAAACATCGCCAACAAAAATTCAGGCGCAATCTGGAATACGGCAAGCCCTACTAACAGAATTCCTACCGCATAGGCGATTCCTAACCGGATCGTTTTTAGCATCCGCTCTTTGTTACGCGCCCCGTAATTATAAGCAATGATCGGTACAACGCCGCTGTTTAAGCCAAATACCGGCATAAAGAAAAAGCTCTGAAGCTTGAAATATACGCCGAATACCGCCGTTGCCGTAGACGTAAAGCCCATCAAAATCATATTCATCCCGACATTCATCACCGAACTGACCGCCTGCATAAGCATCGACGGTATCCCTACCGCTAAAATCCGCTTGACTGCATAGGCTTCCGGCTTTAGGTGAAAATGAATATGTATTTCTTTATTATAACGCAGATTTAAAAATACTGCTACACCGAATCCTGCCATCTGACCGATAATCGTCGCTGCCGCCGCCCCGGCAATCCCCATTTTCGGCAGTCCGAGATAGCCGAAAATCAAAATAGGATCCAGAACAATATTGGTAATGGCTCCGGTAAGCTGCGCAAACATGGAAAGCATGGTTTTTCCTGTGGAAATCAAAAGTCGTTCAAATAGAAACTGCCCGAAAATACCAAAAGAAAAGCACATACAAAGCGACAAGTACGTGCTGCCTGCCTGAAAAATCTCTGCATCTGTCGTCTGCCCATGGAAAAACGGCTCTACTGCCAAAAGCCCGACCAGCAAAAAGATTCCATATACCACTACCATTAAAAACATCGCGCTTGACGCCGCGCTGTTGACGTCCTTCTGGTTTTTCTCTCCTAACGCCTTAGAAAGCATCGCGTTTAAACCAGTGGCAATCCCCGTGCCTGCCGCTATGATCAGCGTCTGCAGCGGAAACGCCAAGGATACACCGGTCAGAGCCGCCTCGCTGATTCGGGATACGTAAATACTATCCACCACATTGTAAAGCGCCTGTACCAGCATCGAAATCATCATCGGCAAAGCCATTGAGAGCAGCAGCCGATTCACCGGCATGACTCCCATCTTATTTTCTCCGGCTCCACCCTGTTCTACCTGATTTTTTTGTTCTGTCATCTTCTTCCTCCCTTTTTTTCTTTTCTTTTTTCTCCTAGGTCATATAAGAATCCTGTAAAATCACAAAAGCAAACATGTAACAGATAACCTGCAACATGTCTGCCTTTGTGATTATAATAAAAATATTGGGAAAATGTCAAGTCTAACTTCTGTTTTTATAAAATAGCACCGGCTTGCGGATTCCGGTCGGCGGAATCGCTCCCTGACAGGAAATCCCGTCCGGTACCGCATTGACGACAGTCGTTGCCAATTCGATCCGCAGATGGTTTTCTCCCTGCCTCGTCTTACCGTCTATCTCAAACAGATACGGCGCGCTGATTTTAGCCCCCAAGCATTCGCCGTTTAGGAATACCTCGATCCCTTCCTGCCCGTCCGGCAAGAAAATCTGCCTGTAGCCATCGTCTTGAAAGCTTAGTTCATAGCGTACCCGTCCGGCAAAGCCCGGACACTTTCTGGCAATATCAAACAAGACTTCTGTTTCCTCTAGTTCCTCATAAACCGCTTCGCCTTTTTCGCTTGCTGCAAGCTGTTGATAGCCGCATAAGGAAATCCGGTAGCTTCCGTCATAGGCCACGCTCTCCCTGCCCTGTAAGATCGCAGTATTACCTACTGCCGAAACACTCTCTGCCGCCGTTTTATCAAACTCTGTTTCACACCCTGATAACAGTACAAAAGATTCTGACGGAGCCAGACAGATTTCTACTTCACCTGCGGCATTGACGGACAGCCTGGTCAGCTTCTGATTCAGCACATCATAGCAAAGCGTAGGCGTCTGCCCTTTAAAGCGCAGACTGGTATGGATTTCTTCTTTTCCCGATTCGTTAAATACCATATATATAGTAGCGGACGTACCAGTTTCGTTATTTTCCTGACGATACGGATATACCCGCAGCCACTTTTCCTCTGGCAGTACCAACTGAACCTCTGCACATTTCATTGCAATCTGACAGGCTTCTGCCTTACTGATACATGGAATCGCTTCCAGACAGGATAATGCTTCCATACAAAAGCTCTGCGGCTTTCCCTCTACAAAGTATAAGGAAGCGCCCTTCTCGCTCAAATCGGCTAACACCTTGGCATACTCTTCTTTCATATAAGCAGCTTTGCTTAGGAACAGGTGGTCATAAACCATATTGCCTACCTGGATTTTTCCTTCTTTGATTACCGCTTCCTTGAGAAAATCCATACAAAGCACATGATACGGCACCTGACGGGTCAAAAATTCTTTTCCAATTACAAAAAACGGCTCACTCTCTCCTACCCAGTCGGATTCTGCTTCAAAAAAGATCGCGCTGTGAACAAGCGGGGTACCTCCCTGGAGCATATGCGCCATCCGGTTCATATAAGAAAAGACGATCGATAGAAATGGATATTGCGGATTATTTCCTCTGGCATAAAAATGCGGCGGGCAGTCCGGATCCGGAAATTCGGCTTCGGTAAAAGCGTGCGGCACAAAGGTATTGATTCCGTTTACCAGCATATGATCTGCCATCCACTTCATCATGGAAACACCTTCTACCCAGCCAAACGCGCCGAAAATTTCACACATTGCGCGTCCCTTTTGCGCCGGATTCTGATTTGCCAACGAAGCCCCTAGCTCTGCCAAGCCATAATGGTAAAAAGCGCCCCTTCCCTCATCATCCTCCGGCAGAAGCTGACGGAGAACAACGTCGATTCCCGACATTGCCTGCCCGCGCAGCGCCCGGAAATAATGCCCGGTACTAGGACCGAGCCGTTCGTACATCGGATAATCTTCTACGATATGACCGATATATTCCACGCCATGCTCCTGACACCAGCGTCCTAGCTGATTCGTAAAATTCTCTTCGTATTTTTTGGAAACAATATCCATATAGGAAAAACGAATCGGCGTGTCCCCACCACAGGTATCAAACAACGACGGCAGCAACGTAGAGGTCTTTTCCCCATATTCCTCTTGCAGCAGCCGATACACATCCTCGCTCCATGGAAGCGGCATCGAACCCAAGCCCACCTTGTCCGGCATCCCATATCCGGCATGAGCCAGATTAAAAAATCCAGGTTCATCCGAGAAAAATCCGGCAATCGTTTTTCCAAAATATTCCTTGTAGCGTTTATAATGGGCTTCGTATACCGTATCAATCAAGATCCGCACGGATTCCGGCTCTAAATTTGACACTCCCTCTGAAAGCATCAAAGCGGCGTGCAGCTTTTTCGTCAAAATCCAAAGCCGATACTCTCCCTCCGGCTCCTCCACATACAGCCAGCCGGCTTCTACCTCTGCGGTAACATCCTTTATTTCATAGCTGTCATTTTCTGTCTTTTTTCCAAGCAGAACCGCTACGACGCTTTCCTGAAAATACTCCGGGTTGCTGCTGCGCGTTTTCCTATCCATATTCAGGTTATGGCTGATATCGTATTTCTCTCCGCAGACCGGTCCTTTCAAATCATAGTGCCGTTCCATCAGGCTCCAGCGTTTCAGACGCGGATCGGCATGGACGACTGCGCCGTTAGCCTGTCCGGTCGGGAAATGGGAATCGTCTAAAATCCACACTTTCATCTCGCGTTTTACGGCTTCGTCCAGTACCACATCCACATCCTGCCACCAACGCTCCCCTACGTAATCCGGGTGTGGACGGGATTCCAGGCAAACTGCCCGGATCCCCGCATCGTATACCTTTCCCATCAGCTCCCGGATTACCTCTTCCTTTGCTCCGTGCATCCAGAAAAACGGAAGGATATAATTCCCGTTCTGATCGTGTATTGCTTCTTTGATTCGATTGCTCATCTTATTACTCTCCTAAAAAAATTTAGTTGCCTCTGTTATTATACCGATCGAGCGCTGCCTGCTGGATATCAATACATCTTTGCAGCCCATACGTATACAAATCTTCTACAAATTTCTCATAGCCGTCCATCGACTCGGTTCCCATAATAAATTTCACCGTCATTTCATTGGTCAGCGTTTCAATGCTGGTAAACGTAGTATTATACTCGGTTCCTTCTGCCTCTGTCATACTGATTCGTACCGGCATATTCAAAGAAAAGTCCTGGTTATCCTGCCAGAAATTCATATTGTTTTCAAACTTCGGATCACTGTAGTGAGAAGAAACGTTCCAGTTGTAACGACCGATTCCGTTTCCTCTTGCATAAAGAGACAAAGCGTCAGAAATGGAATAATCTGGGTTGTTGATCACGCTGTCCAAAAGCTTTATCTCACCATCCACTAACTCATAGCTTTCTCCCTCTATCCCATAGAAGTTATATCTCATACCTTCCTCTGTATATTGGTAATCCAGCCACATAGCGGCGATTTCCGGATGTTTTGTAGAAGCAGAAATATAAAACTCGTTACCGCAGGTCGGAGAACAAACGTTAAAGCTATGTGGTGTGTCGCCTTCGTTTAATACCGGGCTTAGCACCGGCTGGATATGAATGTTTTCATCCTGCGCAATACCGCTGGTATAAAGACCATCCTCTGTAAACGGCACTAAAGTCTGGAATGCTACGCTCTTTCCGTTGGCTGCATACGCATTATCCGCTACCAGATAGGCGTCGTTTGATACAAAGTTCGGATCTAAAAGCCCTTCTTTATACCAGTCGCGGAAAAGTTGTACCCACTCTTTATATCCCGGCTCGGCTGCAGCATATTTTACCACGCCGTTTTCCTGATACATTCCTGGTAAAATTCCATATGCCGACATAAAAGAGGCAGCACGGTTATAGCCATTTGCACCTGTTAAAAGCGGAGCTTCCACACCGTTTTGTTTTGCCACTGTCAGCAATTCGTGCCAGTCGTCAATCGTTTCCGGCGTATCCGTATAGCCAAAGGAATCCAACATATCCCGGCGAATGCAAAGCCCTGTCCACTGAGGCTGCGCGATAATCTCGGTATCGGTACTGTTAAAGCCATAAATACAAGCTAGGGTTCCGCTATCGGTCATCGTATCCTTTTCCAGTTCCCCAGTCGCTAACCGCATTTCCCGGTAATTTGGCATATAGTTTTCGACCAAATCAGTACAATCCATAAACATCCCGTCTTCAATCGCTTTTTCTACGCCACCCGGATAGGAAACATTTTCCGTCGGATACATCAGATCCGGCAAATCCCCGGAGCTAAGCAGCAAGCCCCATTTTTCTTGGATTTCATTTCCGAAAAACGTTACCCAGTCAATATGAACGTTTGTCGCCTCTTCCATTGCCTGGACGCCCGGTAAATCGTTCGGATCTTCTATATAACTGTTGATATAATAAGTCAATACCTTTAATGTCACCTTTTCTTCTGTCAACGGCATAGGGAGTTCTGTCAATGCGCCGCCTTCCGTACCTTCGTCGGACTCCTGTTCCTCGTTACCGGACTGCCCGCCCTGCCCTTCTGTATTAGCATTAGAAGCAGGCTTGTTTTCTTCCTTTTTCTCGCCGCAGCCAGCCAGCAGACCAATGCTTAGCACCAGGCAAAGCAGCAGACAAAGTTTGGGTTGGATACTTTTTTTCATCATACTCTCTCCTTTTTCTTTCTTGGATTTTTTATCTTACTCTTAAAACCAGACAGCTCTTTTGGAACATGACGTCTGTTCCGTCTGCTGCCTAAACGTATCTTACACCATTTGCCCACCTGTTTGCAATCTTCTGTTTTTGCAGCCCTTTTTATTGTTTTTTCTGCCTCTATGTTTTATTTTTGCAGCCAAATTTATCCTGCAAAAAATGACTATGAAAAAGAAATGTTCTTCTTCATAGTCATTTACTGACTGTTTTTCCATCTGCACTGCAGCCTCACGGCTCGTCTAACATCCTTGCTTCGTACTGCGCCCGGTACTCGGTCGGCGTCATGCCGATAAGCTGGCGGAACATTCGGTTAAGTGGCTGTGTATCGGTATAGCCGACGGCAGTCGCCGCCTCTTTGATTGGTCTCCCGGCTCTGATAATACGCTTTGCCTCTTCTAAACGCAGCCGATTGATGTATTCTAGCAGCCCGATTTCCCTCTGATTTTTAAAATTCCGGGATAGCCAGGACAGCCCTACGCCAAACTGCTCTGCCAAGGCTCCTACGGTCAGGCTGTTATCGGTATAATGTTCCTCGATGTAAGAAGCCACCTGATCGATTAGGCTTGTCTCCTCCTCCGGCTTTTCCTCCGGAATCTTTTGCAGACAGGCATAATATGCCGCTACCGAAGCCTCCTCTATCCCGGAAAAGCTGCGGTATTCCAAAAGCTCTCCGATTTCCTGGTAACACTCCCGCACCCCTCCCCAGCCCTCTTTAAGAGAACTGATGTTAATAGAAACCGGCATTGCAAACTGATACCCCAGCACACGGCTTAATCGTCCGGCAATTTCCTCCAAACGACCTTCCAGACTTTCTTTTTGCTCTTCTCCTACATTTACCAGCAAAAACCACTTTCCATCCGTTTCTGCTCCGATTTGAAAAAGACCTTCCTGCTGCACCAGTTCGGAAAGAACGTTGTTGACTACAAAATAAGCCGTTTCCATCATCTCCGAAGTCAGCGTTCCGTCCTCCTCGGCAAAAGCGGCAAAATCCAAAATCTCTACGCTCATTAAAGCAAACCAGTCCTCCGGGCAAGCTTCTGCCCAGCCTGACGGCGCCTGGCTTTTACTTACTTTAGGCTTTTGCTTTAGCAGCCGGTTCATCTTTCCGTTATCACTGTCCTGTTTTTCCTGCCTAAGCAAACTTCGCCCTTCTTCATAGGCTTTTGTTAAGCTGATAAAAGCAGCCCGTACCGCTTCAATATCATCCTGAAAGTTCTCCGCGCCCTCCGGCAGAGAATGGATTGCCTTACCGCGGACGGTTTTCCCGGCTATCTGGCGCAGCTCCCTGACCGGCGCATAGTTTCTTCTTGTAATCAGCCAGGCTCCCGCTACCCCTGCTGCCATCCCGCCTATCAAATAAATCCCCAGCAGCCAACGCATAACCGACACGGTTCGCTGGTATTTTTTGGTTTCTAACAGGCTAACCAATTCCAAATTTTCTCTTTTACTCGGCTGGGACATCTGATAATAGGCGTTCCTTCGCTCTCTCTTGCTCCACCCTTCCGGTTCCAGCCAGCTTGTTCCATCTGGCAGTTTGAGATAAATATAAGAATTCGGCATAGAGAGTAAATGCTTCAAATAAGACGTATTTAGCACAAACAATACCATTGCCTCCGTCCGTCCCTTCCAGCTTGCCCCGGACGGATAGAAATAAGCCAGCCCATTCTCAGAAGATGTCTTATCCACTCTTTTATAAAATCCGCTTCTTCCGGAATCCGCCGCCTCTTTTAATTCCTCTACCTGGACACCACACTCTCCAAGAATCTGCGTCTTCGCCCACTCCAACGGGCAAAAACGCCCCTTCCCCAGCACATAGCCGGTATCCGGAAAATAAACGATCACTTCTGACAGTACATCATAAGAAGCGCTCCAAATCTTTAATTCCTCCTGCAGGCTTTTGGAATGTTCCGTCTGCAGCACAGAATAATGCTCCCCTACCATATATTTTAGGGCAGACGCCTCCATACTGCTGGTAATCGAATATCCTAATAAATCCAGAGAATCCAGGATATCGTCTACCTGCTCCTGAATCCGGGAAAGAGACGCTCTCTGGAGCAATTCCACGTCATCCTCTACGGTTTTTAACGCCTGATGGTATAGCAGCACACCAAAACAAATGGTTGCTACGATCAGCAAAATATATGGAATCAGCCAACGAAAAAAAGTGGAATAGAACCTGGGTTTTTGCATAGTATCATCCTCGTCTGTTAAAAATAGCGTGTACTCTTTAAAACAGGCTTGTTATACCTGCCTTCTTTCCTATTATAACATCCGTTTTTGACAATGCAATCCTCTTTTTATGCAAAAGCAAAAAACGAAGCATGCTGCCGTTCCTATGCTGTAAATGGTTGTTTTCTTCTATTCTTTGGTTCCTTTCCCCTCCACTATCGGCAGTTCAATTCGGGAAGCATAGCTTCCGCCTGTATAAATGGTCTGCTTTGCTACTTTCGTCTCCTTTTGTACTGACCATACTCCTGGATAATTGCTGTGGACGGCATATTGCGGGAAGTCGGAGGAACTGATATCCACACGCAGCCTTGAGCCTGCCTGCAGCTCCCATGCTACCTCCCACATCGGAATATCGATCTCCACTACTTCACCCGGCGTATATGTCCCGCGCGTCGCGCGCCCGTTCCGATAAGCCAAAGTCGTAATACTGCCACGGATATTGACGGTCTGCCCGTCCGGAAATACTTCCATTACTTTGGCGGTAAAGGCAGTATCTTCTGCATCGGAGCTAACAGCTAATGTGACATGGATCGATCCGTTGATTTCCAGCCCGGCAGGCAGCGGCTCGGAAACAAAGCTAAGGACATCCGGGCGGTAGTTGCATTCCGGCTGAATCAAGCTGCCGATTGCCGTCTGTGTCTTAAAGCAAGATTCTGCCCCATAGGAAATCACCGGATTGTCAGGGTCGTAAGAATAAGAAACCTGTGTGGCATCCTGCTCTGTTTTCTCTAACGTCTGCCTGTCGGCATGGAGATAAAAGAATTCCTTCCGGTCTGTCGGCACCGGAAATTCTCTCCAGGTTTCCCATCTGTCGGCGCCGATCACGTAGGTTTCTACCGCCCGTTCCGGTAGTTCTTCTTTCATTAAAATCTGATAAAACCAATGCAGCGGAGAAGAAACCGCATCGTCCTCTAACCGGTCAATCGGCTGATGCTTTACCGCCGGCATATGCCCGTGATTCCAAGGACCGATCTGAAATACGCTGTGTGCTTTTGCTTCTTCGGATAAATCTCCATAGGTGACAATCGCGCTGCCCAGATGATGGTCATACCATCCTTCCATAAGAAAAATCGGAATTTTTACCTTCCCTGGAATTTCCTTTAACATCCGCCAGAATCCTTCCCTGCTCCAGTATTCGCAGTCTCGATCCGTATTGCCGATCCAGTCCCTGTACCAGTCCAAACGAGTCTCCCACAATGCTTCGTCTACTTCCATCTGCGGACGAAAACGAGCGGATTCCATATAGTCGGCAGTCACCGGCTTCCCGGCATTATCCATCGCCCATGCCGTTAAAATATCCTGGCGGAACAGACCATCCTTATATGCCGAAGTATGACGATCCGTCCCATATACCCCCAGATACATCGTCTTTACCTTTTCCGGCACTGCGTCAGCCATGCACCATCCGGTCAATGCCAGGTACGAATTGCCCCAGTAACCTACCGAACGGGCAAACGGCTGCTCCTCCAACCAGTTTAAAGTATCCAGTCCGTCCTGGCGTTCGTTGACGTTCGGCTCCCAGATTCCTTCCGAACCACCTGTCCCCCGGCACCACTGCAGCACAAAACCAAAGCCCCGTTTACAGTATTCCTCCGCATGAAGCAGCAAAAACTTCTCCTGCATCGGATAACAGCTTCGTTGCAATACGACTGGTACTGCCTCCTGACGTTCCTCTCCCTCTTTGGTACACGAAAACTTCGGCAATAAAATCGTTGTCCGCAGCTTTACTCCGTCTGACATCGGCAGCATAACTTCCCTTTGCTCTCCAACCTCTGCCACCGGCTCAATGCCGCAATTCTGGTACAATTCTTTGGTATGCTCGATCATCTTCTTTACCAGTTCTTCCATCGACATCCCGGCAAATGGGCTTTCTTCCTGTTTTTTCTCCATTTCGCTTTCCCTCGTTTCTCTTTTTTATCGGCGCAGCCTGCTTTTTAAGAACGCCGGGGATGTCCTGCCTACAGAACCATCCCCGGCGCTTTTGTACTAAATAATTCCTTTTTCTTTTAACGCAGCCACATCTTCGGCGCTCATATCCAAAAACTCGCCGAAAATCGCTTCCGTATCCTCTCCTAGTACCGGAGACGGTTTATAAATCTCTGGCATCGTATCCATCAGCTTGACCGGATTTCCGTTTAAAATCACATCTCCCATCACCGGATGGTGTGTTTTTACCAGCATTTCACGATCTACGGTAAAATTCTCGTCGTTCATAATATCCGACAGATCGTTGATCGGTCCAGCCGGAATCCCTGCCTTTAATACGATTTCCACTGCCTCTGCCACCGTATACTGCTTTGTCCAGCCTTCAATATACTCCTTTAAAATCAGGTTGTTCTTTACCCGAAGCGGTACGTTGGCAAAGCGAGGATCGTCGATTACCTCCGGCTTTTTGATCAAATCCCGGAACAAAACCTCAAATAGTTTCTGATTGCCGCAGCCGATAACCAGATGACCGTCTTTCGCCTCATAAGTATCATATGGCGCAATAGCGGCATAGCTGTTGCCGTTCCGCTCCGGAATCTTTCCGGATACGGCATAGCGCTGTACTGCCTGCTCTAAGCTTGCCAGCACGCAGTCTGTCAAAGCCACGTCAATCCGCTGTCCATGTCCAATCACCTGGCGGGCATTTAAAGCAGCCAGGATACCGATAGTCAGATTCAGTCCGCCAAGGACATCCCCCATTGCACAGCCAGCGCGGGTTGGCGGATCTCCTTTCTGCCCGGTCAGACTCATCAAACCGCCCATTGCCTGGGCGATGATATCATAGCCTGGTCTCTGGGCATATTTTCCATAGCTTCCAAAGCCCGATACCGCCGCATAAATCAGCTGATCATTGATTTCCTTTAACGTATCGTAGCCTAACCCCAGCCGATCCATGACGCCCGGACGGAAGTTTTCTACCAACACGTCCGCCTTTTTCACCAGGTTTTTTAAGATTTCCTTTCCCTCGTCTGTTTTGAGGTTTAAGGTAATACCGTATTTATTCCGGTTGAGGTTGGCATAATACAGGCTTTCACCCTCCAGATACGGCGCATATGCTCTCGCGTCGTCGCCTCTTCCCGGCATCTCTACTTTGATAACTTTTGCCCCTAAGTCAGCGAGAATACAGGCAGAAAACGGTCCCGCCAGCACCCGCGCCAAATCCAGTACGACGATATTTTCCAATGCCCGGTGCTTCTGCCCCATGGTTTCTTGCTTTTCCATCATCCGTTTAACTCCTCTCTACAGTTCGCCTTCTTCCACATGAATCTTCATCCGTAAAAATGCGGAACCCATGGATTTTCCCAAGCTGTCTAACCGCAGGGAATGAGTAGCACCGCCGCCTAAAGCATGTTTCATTACAAAGTTAAAGCCTTTTAAGGAATCCACCTCATAGCGGGTAATATCTCCCTTTACCATATCTCCAAAATGCTCCCGTACCTTTTCTATGGTCACTTCCCGCTTGATAATATCAAAATACTTCGGCTCTCTGGCAAACACGCAGACGTTACTTGTATCGCCCTTGTCGCCGGATCTGCCGTGCGCGATCTGATTTAAATAAATTTCCATGTTCGTCCTCCTATTAGAAGTTCCGCAAACTCCTTCCTCGGGCATATTCCAGAGCATGATTTCTGTCCGTAAAAAACACGTCCCTAAATCATGCTATGCCCTTTCCAGGAGTTTGCTGTTTCACTATTTCACTACTGAATCTCTAAAATATGAGAGGTCAGCTTCACGGCGTCTCTCGGTATGAGGGTCGGCCACAGACCGATAACCTCCTGCACTCTGGCACGTCCGCCAAAGAAGCTGGCTCCTGGAGGGCCGTTTAACTGAAGCGGAGAAACCTCCGGTACGATCTTGTAAGCCTCGTCCTTGGTCAACGTACGAATCGCAATCCGCAGCACTACCTCGTTCAAATCCTTTACCTTTTCCGGATCCATATCTGCTACCCCTAAGTGCAGGGAGTTTAAACCGATATAGTCGATACGGATTTCCTCTGCCTTTAAGCCCTTACGCTTCATTTTTTTCATCAGAATATCAGCCGCGTATTGCGCCTTTTCATAAGCATCCGGCCAAGCAAAGCTAAGCATCGTCGCTACTTTATACCCTGCATGGTAGCCCATGGAAAGCTTGAGCATATCCGGGCGTTTCTTTCCGGCAATGTTGCCGACACGGACACGGTTCTCTCCGATCTGCGTAAGAGTCGCCTTGCTGATGTCCACATTGACGTCTGGCGTTATGTAGTTCGCCGGATCATGTACTTCATATAAGAACTGCTCCTTTACAGACTGTTCGGAAATCAGACCGCCGCAATCCGGAGCCTTGGTCAGTACAAAATCATTTTTGTCAATCTCGGCAATCGGGAAGCCCAGTTCATCCATTCTCGGCACATCTCTCCAACCGTAGTCGAAGTTACCGCCTGCTCCCTGACCGCCGCACTCTAAGCAATGCCCTACCATAATTCCGCGCGCCAAATTGTTCCAATCATCCGGCGCAATGCCTAACTCGTGCATAATCGGAGAAAGGAATAGGGCGGAGTCCGTGGAGCGACCCGTAATGACAATGTTTGCCCCCTGCTCTAAGCATGCCAAAGTCGGCTCATGCCCAAAATAGACGTTGGCGTTAAAAATCTTATCTTTTACTTCATTGAAATCACCGATGTCATCCATGTTGTCAAATTTCACGCCTTCTGCCAAAAGCCTTGGAATCTCTAGATCGGAAGAGCACACGTCTGAACTCCAGT
>CAJUFW010000007.1:0-15554 GCA_910585655.1 uncultured Lachnospiraceae bacterium | reverse complement strand
AAAAGCCTTGGAATCTCTGCTGAAATCTCATCTCCCAGCACATAGCCAATCTTTAATCCATGAAGCTCCTGCTCCTCGGCAAGCTGCTTTAGCGCCTCTACCATACCTTCGATGTTCATACCACCTGCATTGGTCAGCACACGGATATTTTTCTCGTATGCCTCCTTGCCGCAGGCACGCATCATTTCCAGGAAGTCCCTGGCATACCCAGCCTGTGGGTTTTTCAGTTTCTGACGTGCCATAATGGAAAGGGTAAGCTCTGCCAAATAGTCACATGCCATATAGTTGATGTTGCTGTTTTTTACCATATGGATGGCTGCATCGTTGCTGTCGCCCCAAAATCCCTGACCGCCGCCGATAATTACTTTGTCCATGTTTTCCTCCTTCTAACTCTCTTATTCATAACAGGTCGGCAGTCTTAGGAGAACTACCGGTCTGTTGAGTGCTATAACGTTGTACTGTAGAAAACAATTAGGAAAATCCTTCTGCCTTACCGAACGATTTTTCTTAGGTCTAACGTTTTACTTAAATTTATTATACGCGTTGGAAAAATATCTGTCAAGCATTTTTTTACTCATTTAGAGCTTTTTTCGTTCCGTCGATCTCCTCGCCAACAGCTCCGTATCAAAATAAATCCGTTCTACCTCGTCGTCCATCGCGTCCATTTCCTTGATCAGCAGATCATAACAACTCCTCGCCATCTTTTCCATTGGGATATTGACTACGCTTAAAGGCGGATTGCTATAGCAGCTATAATGTGGATTCCCGTTTCCCACTGCTAACACAGCAAGCTCCTCCGGCACCTGGCAGCCTGCTTCCTTCAGACTGTGAACCACACCGATTGCCAAAGCGTCCGAGGCGCAAAACAGCGAATCTGCCTTCTCCAACATCCCGTCCCTGACAAGCTCCTTTCCTGCAGTTACTCCGCTTTCTACTGAATTTTCCTTTAAAATCCGCTTTTCTACGCAAACGCCGCCAAGCGCCGTAAATTGCTCTTCAAAGGAGCGTTCTCTCTCTATCATCCCGGAAAAATTCGCCTCTGACGTCAAAAGGATGCTCCTGCGATAGCCCTGTTCATATAAATGCTTCGCCGCAATCCGACCAACCTCATCGTCCCGAATATTGACAGAACTGTATTTATCAGAAAAACGATTATACAACACAATCGGAACTAACGCCTGAATGCTGTCTAAGTACGCCAGATCCTCGTCGCTCGCATTTGCGATGATAGCCGCATGGAAGCGATTGCTCCGTTCAAGAGACGCCTCCTGACATAGCTCACGGTTTTTATAAGGGTAAATCACCACTTCAATATTGGACTGGTTTTCCTGTAGCCGTTCCTGCAAACCGGTTAAAAACCGAATCAGCATTGCGCGCCGGAAATCAAAACTCCAAAACAAAGCAACTACCAGCTTATCCGTCTCTCCTTCCTTGAGCTTCTTTGCAGAAATATTCGGACGGTACTGAAGTTTACGCATTGCCTCCCATACCCGCTTTTGCGTCTCCTCAGAAATCTTCCTCTCTGTCGCCTTCCCATTAATGATAATAGATACTGTGCTAAACGATACCCCGGCTAATTGCGCTACATCTTTAATGCTTGCCACGTTGTATTCCCCCACTTTCCTTTTCTACAGCCTTTTCCTTCTATTTTTTAGTTCCGTAGATTCTTATTTATTATAGTGTATTTTCCCAAAAAATACAATGTAATTCTTGCAAGTTTTCCCTTAGTTGTGATACACTGGTAACAGTTTTTTTGTATTATGAAAAAAGTCGTTTTTCAAAGAAGAGGGAGGAATTATGAACATAGGATTTGACAATGATAAATATGTAAGGCTGCAATCCGAAAAAATACAGGAACGGATTGGGCAGTTCGGGGACAAGCTTTATCTGGAATTTGGCGGAAAGCTTTATGACGATTACCATGCTTCCCGCGTCCTGCCGGGCTTTGCTCCGGACAGTAAGCTGCGGATGTTGCTTCAGCTAAAGGAGCAAGCCGAAGTGGTGATCGCTATCTGCGCCGACGATATGGAAAAAAACAAAGTACGCGAGGATTTGGGGATTACCTATGACAGTGAAGTGCTGCGGTTGATTCAGGTATTCCAGGATTTAGGGCTTTTGGTCGGCAGTGTTGTGATCACCCGGTATACCGGTCAGAAGGCTGCCGACCGCTTCCGTCGGAAACTGTCCGAAGCAGGCATCCCGACGTATCTTCATTATCCGATTGAAGGTTATCCGACTAATCTTCCATTGATCGTCAGCGAAGAAGGATATGGAAAAAACGACTATATCCAGACCTCCAGACCGTTGGTCATCGTCACCGCTCCAGGTCCTGGCAGCGGAAAAATGGCAGTCTGTCTTTCCCAGCTTTATCAGGAGCATACCCGCGGTATCCAGGTAGGCTATGCCAAATTTGAAACCTTTCCGGTCTGGAACCTGCCGTTAAAACATCCGGTCAATCTCGCCTATGAGGCGGCAACTGCAGATTTAAATGACGTCAATATGATCGATCCGTTCCATTTGGAAAGTTATGGGGAAACCACCGTCAACTATAACCGTGACGTAGAGATTTTCCCGGTTATGAATGCTATTTTTGAACGGATTTACGGCTCGAGCCCTTATAAGTCTCCTACCGATATGGGCGTCAACATGGCAGGCTTTTGTATTATGGACAACGACGCCTGCAGCGAAGCCTCCCGTCAGGAAATCATCCGCCGCTACTGCCAGGCACAAGTCGATGTGCTGACTGGTAAGGCAGAGCCGTCCGAGGTTTATAAAATCAACCTGCTGATGGAACAGGCAAAAGTAGTACCATCTGATCGGGCTGTCCTTTTGGCGGCAAACGACCGGGCGAAACAGTTAGATTGCCCATGCGCTGCCCTGGAACTGGCAGACGGCTCTTTGATTACCGGAAAAACCACGGATTTGTTAGGCGCTCTCTCTGCCGTACTACTCAACGCCTTAAAGCAGCTCGCTGGCATTGAAGACGACGTAATGCTGATTTCTCCACATGCTATCGAGCCAATCCAGGAACTCAAAACCCGCTATCTGGGAAGTCACAATCCAAGGCTGCATCCAGAAGAAGTGTTGATTGCCCTTTCTATTTCTGCCGCCAGCGATGCGACTGCCAAGCTGGCACTTGATCAGATTCCAAAGCTGGCTGGCTGCCAGGCGCATGTCTCCGTCCGCCCGTCCTCTTCGGATCGCGCTACTATGAAAACACTGGGAATCGTGCTGACCTGTGAGCCGTTACGCTGATTTTCTATTCGTTATCCCTGATACAAAAACGCTATGTAGTCCCTCTGTCAGAACTACATAGCGCTTTCTTTGTTTGTATGATTTTAATAGTTCTCTGCATGTACTTCAAAGTACGCTTGCGGATGAGAACATACCGGGCAAACTTCTGGCGCCTTTGTGCCGACAACGATATGCCCGCAATTCCGGCATTCCCAGACCTTTACCTCGCTCTTTTGGAATACTTCCTGCATTTCTACATTTTTTAATAAAGCACGGTAGCGCTCCTCATGATGCTTTTCGATTTCCGCTACCATCCGAAACTTTGCAGCTAACTCCGGGAAGCCCTCTTTTTCTGCCGTCTCGGCAAAGCCAACATACATATCGGTCCATTCGTCGTTTTCCCCGTTTGCCGCCGCCTCTAAGTTCTGTGCCGTATCGCCGATTCCGTTTAATTCTTTCCACCACATCTTGGCATGTTCTTTCTCATTGTCAGCCGTTTTTAAAAACAGAGCTGCAATCTGCTCGAAGCCCTCTTTCTTCGCCTTGGAAGCAAAATAAGTATATTTGTTCCTAGCCTGTGACTCTCCTGCAAAAGCTGCCTCTAAATTCTTTTCCGTCTGCGTTCCTGCATAACGATTTGTCTTGCCTGCTTCTTCCATACTGTTACGCTTCTCCTTTCGCTGTTTCCAGATTTTACTACTTCTCTATTATATCGCTTTTCTTTCACAGCGTCAACCACGACAGCTACTGAAGCGGAAAAAGCAGTATATTTATTTTACTAACAACTAAGCACGCTTTGACAATACTTCTGCTTCGTACCGCTCTACCTCTGCCAGCCAGTCCTCTTTCTGCGCTACATGATTGGATTCACAAAAATAGTTCCAGACATCGCCTGCCGGATACAGTTTTAACTCCTCCTGCAGCACCATCAGTTTAGTAAAGTTTCGCTCCTCCTGTAGTCTGCTCAGCTCGGCATGAGGGGTCAAAAGGGCGAACAGCAATGCTTTTTGCATATTTCTCATCCCCGTTACCCAAGCGGCGATCCGGTTGATACTAGCGTCAAAGAAATCCAATGCCAGCACTACTTTCTCCGGTCCGTTTGCCACAATTTCCTTTGCGATCTCCTTTGTTTCATCGTCCAGACGCACTACATGATCGCTGTCCCAGCGAACACCGCGGGTTACGTGCAGGGCTACCTTATCGGCAAACAGCAGCATGGAAGAAATCTTATCGGACACTAACTCCGTCGGATGATAATGACCGTTATCCAACAGACACAGCACCTTGCCGCCGCTGTTAGCGGCATAATTCATACAGAATTCATGCGATCCCACAGTATAGCTTTCAAAACCGATTCCAAATACTTTAGACTCAATTGTCACGATTACTTTGCTCGGATCATAATCAATCGCCAGAATCTGATCCAAAGAATCTTTAAAACGCGCCCTCGGAGCCAGGCGATCCGCCGGTACATCCTTTAATCCGTCCGGAATCCAAATATTCATCGTACATGGTGTACCAAGCTCCTCTGCAAAATACTGTGAAATCCGCAGGCAGGCTTTTCCATGTTCTATCCAGAAGCTGCGGATCTGCGGATCCTCGCTGGAGAGCGTAGCTTCCTCTGACTTTGGATGAGAAAAATAGGTTGGGTTAAAATCCAGACCTAATCCACGCTCTTTGGCAAACTCCACCCATTTTTTAAAATGCTTCGGCTCCAGCTTATCCCGATCTACCGCTTCCCCCTCTTCAAAAATCGCATAGCTGGCGTGAAGGTTGATCCGATGCTTTCCTGGAATCAGACTTAGCGCCTTGTCGATATCTGCCATCAATTCCTCCGGGGTTCTGGCTTTTCCCGGATAATTTCCGGTGGTCTGGATGCCGCCGGAAAGCGCTCCTGCCCCTTCAAAGCCTTCTACGTCGTCTCCCTGCCAGCAGTGCATGGAAATCGGGATTCCTGCCAAGGTCTTTAATACCTCATCCGTATCCACTCCTACTGCCCGGTAGGCTTCTCTTGCTGCTTCGTAACGTTCCTTTGTCGTCATACTATCATCCTCCTGATTTTTCTTTTTTATTATTTTTAACTTTTTGATGTTTTTACGGCTACGGCTCGATTACCTTAATCTGAAACGAATCGTGAATACAATTCCTTGCCTCTGCCACGCTGGAAAAGACGTTATCCTGTAACATCTGTGCGGTCAGATTCCCGATTGCCGTCGCCTCGGTCGGACCGGTATGAATCGCTTTCCCTGTACTCTCGGCTGTCAGGCGGTTTAGATACTCCGCATTTGCGCCGCCGCCTACAATGTGAATCGTCGGATAGACTTTCTCCGTCATTTCCTCAATTTCCTTTACGGTATCCCCATAACAGCACGCCAGACTCCGGTAAATCACCCTCGCCAGCTCTCCCGGTGTCTCTGGAATCGGCTGTCCGCTCTTCTGGCAGAAACACTTTACTTCCTCCACCATACTTTCCGGAGCCAGGAAGCAGGGATCGTTACAATCTACCAGCGATTCTATCTTTGCAGCTTCCGCCAGCTCGCATAGCTCGGCAAAGGAATACGCATCCTTTAGCTCGTGACGTACCGACTGGATCATCCATAATCCCATGATATTTTTCAGATAACGAAAACGGTATTCATAGCCACCTTCATTGGTAAAATTCAGTCGGCAGCTTTTTTCTGAACAATCCGCTTCCCGTCTCTCTACGCCCATTAACGACCAAGTGCCGGAACTGATATACACGGAATCGGTATCGCCCATTGGCACGGCTAACACAGCAGAAGCTGTATCGTGTGTTCCCGGCAAGATGACAGTACAGTTAAAACCGACTTCCTGTTGTATTTCCTCTGAAAAGCAGCCGACTACCGTACCTGGCATAGAAAGCGGTGGAAAAATTTGTTCCGGATATCCAAGCAGCCTGATGAGATCTCTATCCCAATCCTTTGTCTGTGGACTGACTAACTGTGTGGTGCTGGCATTGGTATACTCAAATTTTTTCTCTCCGGTCAGTCGGAAATGAAAATAATCCGGTATCATCAGCATACTTTCTGCCTGTTCTAAATACTCTGGCGTCTGTTCTTTTACCGCCATCAACTGATAAATGGTATTAAAAATCTGTTTTTGGATACCGGTTCGCGCATACAATTCCTCCTGCGAAATCCGTTCATATACCAGCTTATCCATGTCCTTTGTCCGTTCGTCCCGGTAGCTGACAGTTGGTCCTAGCAGCTCATTGTTTCGATCCAGCAAAACAAAGTCAACCGCCCAAGTATCAATCCCCATCGTTACCGGAACCTTGCCGATCCGTTTGCATTCCTTTAGTCCCTCCACAATCGAACCAAACAGCCCTTCCAGATCCCAGCACAAATGACCGTCCTTTTTTGTCGGTCCGTTCTCAAATCGGTAGACTTCTTCGTAACACATCCATCCGTCCTTTATATAGCCCAGTATATGCCTGCCGCTGGAAGCCCCGATATCTACCGCCAAATAGTAGTTCATCTGTTATATTCCTCCCTTCTTCTGCCCTGACCGGCACACACTGACTTTGTGCCTGTTTTCTTTTATTTTATCTTATTTTTTACACAAAAAATAGGACGCGCCTTGTCGTTTGGTACGTCCTTATTTGTCTTAATGATATTCCCGGCTACAGCCGTTCTACCCGGTACTCTCTGGGAGACACGCCGAAACGCCCTCGAAAAATCCGGTAAAAATAACTGGTATTGTCATATCCCACCTTTTCGGATATCTCTGCCACTGGTATCCGGGTAGTACGAAGTAGGAATTCTGCCCGGTTTAAACGCTTGTTCTGCAAAAGCTCTTTAAAATTTTTGCCGCATACCTGCTTAATCCGTCTGCTTAGCCACGGTAAATCATAGTTCATAGCCGCTGCCAACTCCGCCAACGACGCCTCCTGATAATGCTCCTCTATGTAGCGCAGGACCGTAAACATCAAATCCTGCTCTCCTGGTCGTTCCTCTTGGTCAATGCGGTCTGTATAATGAAGCAAATGCTGGAACAGCAGCCCCATGGTCAGTTGATTTACACTTCGTTTGTCCGGCTGATTCTCTAAAATAGACCAGATCATATTTTCCATCAGATTCTGCACCGGAAGTACATCTGCTACCCGAAAATGCAGAAAGCTCCCATAACGCTTTCCCTCGCCAAGCAGACATTCGATTAAAAACTGCCGGAACTGGTTATTTTCCTCGCCCAAAAGGTCAAATACCCGATCGAAAAACTGCGGCAGCACAATAAAGTTGACTGCGATATCGGTACGCCCTGCCGGAAGAATCTCCTGTGTGGCGTTTTGATTTAAAAACAAAAGCTCGCCCGTACGCAAAATTACCTCCCGTCCGTCGATAATATGCGTGGTACTGCCGGTACACATATAGATCACTTCGATATAATTGTGACGGTGCTTTGGAAAATAAGCAAATCTGGTATGCAGTCGGATCTGGATTAGCCTTCCTTTTTCTAACAGCTTTTCACAGTCTACCACCATATCCTTTTGATCCGTATAGCGTCCGCGATCGATTTCCGTCCTGCCGTCTAAAATTGCCTGTTCCTCTTCTGTCACCCGGCTTAGACGCTTTAGCATGTCCTCCCTCATAACAGTGTTCACTCCAGTTCTACAAAACGAATCGCCTCGTCATAGGTATTGTGTCCGGTTTCGATGATCTCTCCGTCTGCATAGAGCAGCAATTCTTTCATTCCATAATGTTCCAAAAACGTATTGACGACACAGCCGATCAATAATAGCTCTCCTGCCGTCCCGGTATTTTGTAGCCCGTCTGTATATTCCTTTGACAAATCCAGGATACCCTTCTTTTGATCAAAACTTTTTACCGTTACCCCTTCCGGAAGCGCCTGTTCTGCTACTAACTGCGCGATAATCGCTTCCGGCGTATCCTCTAGTATCATCGAACTTGTCAAAAAGCCGTCTGCGGTTTCATTCGGCAGGTAAAGCGTCACTTCTGCCTTTGTGCTTTCCTCCGGCTGTTCCGGCTCCTTTCCCTCATCCGGCTCCTCCTGCTTTATCGGAAGTTCATCTACCGGCGTTTCTTTTTTACAGGACGCAAGCAATAATCCGAACAGACCGGTCAGCAGCAACATCCACGTAATTACATTCCACTTATCCTTCATCATCTTCATCTTACCCCCATTCTGTCCCACCAAGGCAGCTTCCTTGGCATCTTATGGTGTTTTCCTGCCTTTATTGTAGACGTTCTATGGCATGATTACAAGAAATAAAACCTTACAATTTTATGAATTTATATCTTGTTCTTCCTTCTCTTCCTGTTCTTCTCGCTTTTTCATCAGCTCCTTGAGCTTTTCTAAAGCATCATGAATCCCCCCTACTTCGTTGATAAGACCTTCCTTAACCGCGTTCTCTCCTACCAGAATCCGCCCCAAATCCTTGGTCATCTCTCCGGTTTCCATCATCATTGCTTCAATCTGTTCCTGTGTCGTATCGCTGTGGCTGGCAATAAATCCGGTAATCCGATCCTGAATCCGCTTAAAATAGTCGTACGTCTGCGGCGCGCCGATCACCATTCCACTCATCCGAACCGGGTGAATCAGCATCGTGCCTGTCGGCACAATAAAAGAATAATCTGCCGATACGGCTAACGGTACCCCAATCGAATGACTTCCGCCCAATACCAGCGAAACCGTAGGAATACTCATAGAAGCAATCATTTCCGCAATCGCCAGACCCGCGTCCACATCGCCGCCCTGGGTATTTAACACTACCAACAGCCCGCCTACGTCTTTACTGGATTCTAGCTCTGCCAGTTTCGGCAGCACATGCTCATATTTGGTCGTTTTACTATTGCCGGGCGCATTTTCGTGACCTTCAATCTCACCGATAATCGTCATCAGATAAATCTGCTTTTCGTGCGCTTCATCCAATACCACTTGCCCAAAATCTTCAATCTGGCTGTCATCTTTATTTTGTTCTGCCATTTTTTCATCTCCTTACGTTCTTTTTTTGCTAAACGCACAAACGCCAGCATTTTTATTATATGCTGACGTTTGATTTTCATTCGGTATTTATTTTTCCGTTTTTTGTCAATTATACATTGATTTCTCCGCAAAAATCGGTTTCCAATGCCTTTTGTATCAGTTCCGGATCCTCTGTCATGGATAAAATCCACATCAATTTTGTATAGACTGCCTCTGAGGTCATATCGTAAGCCGAAATCATTCCCAGACGGTTTGCCAGGACGCCTACCTCATACGTATTTAGATTGACGCCATCATAGACGCACTGCGTCGCCATCACTACCGGGATCCCCCGGCGGATTAGCCCTGTCAGCTTGTCTGTCAGGGCTTTGTCTGCTACTGGGATTCCGCCTAATCCAAAGCCTTCGATTACAATCCCTTGATAATGCTCCTGTTCCAGATAATCCAACAGGCGGGCATCAAATCCCGGCGTCATCTTCAACAGGAAAATCCGGATTTTATGGCTGCGTTTTTTGCCGTTTTGTTCGGATTCCTTCCTCATACGCAAAAACAGCTCTCTTGCCGGCTCCCCAAGCGGCTGATGTATCCTGGCATACTCCTCGGTCAAATATACCTTTTGATCTTTGATTACCCCTACATACGGATAATTACAGCTAATATAAGCGTCCAAATCGACCGAGCTTCTCTTATAAGTACGGGTCCCGTTCATAATCTTATCATGGAAAACCACAAATACTCCGGACAATCTCTTATCTGCCGCCGTCACTACCGCGTCGATCAGATTCCCCGCTCCGTCACTTCCCTTTTGCTCCATCGGAAGCTGGGAGCCGGTAAGGACAATAGGCTTTTCTACTCCGATAAATAAGTACGAGAGCATAGCCGCGCTGTAGGACATCGTATCCGTACCATGCAGCACGACAATTCCGTCATAATCCGGCAGCCCGTCCCGAATCGCCTGCGCTAGCTGCTCCCAGTCGCTTGGTACAATGTTGCTGCTGTCCTTGGTAAAAACCGTATGAATTGTCACTTCGCACGCGCCTGCCAGTACCGTCAGCTTATCGTACAAAGCTGTCCGGATATCTCCCGGCACCAGACCATCTTCTGTTTGTTTCGAGGCGATAGTTCCTCCGGTGGTCAGTATCAGTATCGTTCGCACATGTTATTCCTCGTTTCTGCTTTTTGTTTTGCTTACTCTGTTCTTACGGCTAGAGTATAGCACCTTTTTTGTCTAAAGAAAAGAGGAATCGTCCACCTTTACGATTACTTTTTTATCCCGATCGTAATAATATATCTGATCCGATAAATATTCTTCTTCCTCCACCTGGCTTTCGTTTACCTCGCGGACAATCTCACGCAGTTCTTCCGGCGCATATTCCCGTTTAAACGGAACCGCGATAAACTCATGAATGCTGCTTGGAAGCAGATAAAAACTACCATCCAAGCGCTTTGCCAGCGCAGACAGCACAGACGGATATAAAACAGCCGCTGCCCCATGAATACTAGCCGTATTGCTGATCAAATACATCGGTATCCCGACAGGCTCTATTTCCAGTACATCCTCCAACCGGCGGATCTCCTCCGGAAAAAGCTTTGGCGTATTTTCCGCCGCCAGACGACATAACTCTTTTAAATCCACATCCCACTTTTCCAAATGCTTGTTTTGAATAGGAACACTCCCATAACTTTGCTCCCTCTGAAATACTGTTACATGAAATGTAAGCGCCAAATCTAAAAACGGAAGATGCGGCACTTGTTCCAGCCATTCCCGGTTCCTTTCATAATGCACCAAATGATAGACAATTTTATCCTGAATCGCCTCAAAGGAAAACTCCAGTGTTTTTTCCTTTACCTCTTCTAACTGCTTTCCCCATGCTTCTTCGATTTCCGAAGCAATATCCTGAAGCTGTCTTCCGCCCTCATATTCCTCCAAATATCGTTCTACATAAATATAAGGAATCACTCGTTCCTTTTCTTCCATCACTAAAATACCGTGGCGTCGTACTCCATTGTTTTTTTGGATTACCCGGTATTCAATCCTGCGGTTTACACCGCCCGAACAGCTTCCCTCCTCCATTCTCCGATATAGCTCTCTTTTTAAATCCTCTGCAAATCCCTCTAATGTCATTTCCTCCTCCATTTTCTTTCTTGAATTGTTTTGATGATAGTTCACGGAAACGCGTTGATACGCCCAAACGGCGCGAATGAAATAGATAGAACAATAGAACAACAACCTTTTAGACGAACAGCCCTCGGCTGTCATATCCATAGAATAACATAGAATGACATTTTTTTCAAGTATTATTTTCTCTTTTTCTGATATTTTTTTACAATTATTTTCCTTCTCTTATTTCTCGCCGGACAGCGCAATCAATACTTTCGCCGGAAGATAGCAAACCCATATTCCCACGGATGCCGCCTGCTCCAGCCAGGAAAACAACGGAGCTTCTTTCATTTGCGGCAAATAAAGCGCCATATTGTAGATACCTACCTGAAGGTCGCAAAGCAAAAAAAGACACATCCCTATCGCAAACTTCCGTCGTCCGGAGCGAATTCCTCCGATGGTATTTTGTACAAGCAGCATAGCATAAACAGCCGTAGCGACTAACAGAGCATCTACAGAAACGTCAAAAAACGTTAGAGTAGCCAGCAGAAAGATGGCGGCTCCCACTGCCCACATTTCCTTAAAGAACACCCTCCGCCAGAAATTTTCCTTTGGGAAACTTTCTTTCTTTAGCCAAATTCCATAACAAATCTGTACTCCAATAAAACAAAGCACCCCGCAAAGCCACCAATCTGTAAACAACAGAAAAAAATCAGCACAGACCGTTCCCAAAAGACCAATCGTTATCCACTGCCGATACTGACATGACCAAAAAAAGCAGAGCCAGACTCCGCCATATTTTAACAGGGAGGACAATCCGCCAAACATATGGAACGGATCTCCCCCCTTGATATCCAAATAGAAAAAACTGATATAGATCACTGCTTCTATCCAAAGGAAACACTTTTTTGCCACCCTGCCGCAACCTCCTCTGACGACAGGGATTCTCCGTAAAGTTCACCTTGTACGCCGGTTTGTATGATCTGCTGTATAGTCTGCTCCTCAACAGCGTCGGATATTCCGGTTACTACAATGCTGCGTCCCAGCATCGAAAGGGCAGAAGTGATTACCTGGAAATAACGCTCCGCTTCCTCCGGCTCCTGCTTTCCAAAAATACGCCGAACCGGAAGCGCTACCTGCTCTACCGGAAGATTATGAACGCAGTCCAGGGACATTCCGCCGCCACCAAAATCTCCTAAGCGAAAACGAAAGCCTTTATGAGAAAGCTCCTCCATCAAAGCGTGACATTCTTCATATTCTGACATCAGAAGCTTTTCATTGACCTCAAATAAAAAACGGCTTAGGGAAACTTCTTCCTCTTTGCTGACCGTGCAAATGATCTGCTCTAGAGACGGGCTTAGAAGCTGCCGTTTGGAAAGCGGCACTATCATATCATAATCCGCTATCCCTAACTCCTCCCAGCTTTTAACATCCTTACAGATCCGGCGGAAAGCCCGTTCACCCAAGGCAATGATCTGCCCGGTTTCTTCGGCAAACCGTACAAAACGGCTGGCTCTCCAGATTCCCTTTTCCTGCCGGTTCCAATACAGCTCCATACGAAACCCAAGGCAAGCTCGCTCCCGCGGCAATAAAATCGGCTGATAACGCAGAAAAAAGTCGCTTTGCTTCATAGCGGCAGTCAGATCCGAACGCATTTCCATATCCTCTAACAACTTTTGCTCCAAAGCGCTGGTATAGTAGCAATAGGTATCTTTTCCCAGACGTTTCGCCTGGTTTAACGCCATATCTGCTCTTTTGATCAACGTTCCTGCTGTTTTGCCATCCCTAGGTCCTACAACGACGCCGATGCTAATCGTGATTGTAAATTCGCTGACCGACAACACAAACGGAAAACGAAACGCCTTTTGTATCCGCTTTACCTTTTCCTCATAGCCTGCTATCTCTCCGATGTTCTGACTTAAAATCAGAAATTCATCGCTGGCACTTCTTGCAAGATAATCATCCTCTTCCAAGTTTTGCTTGATCCGGTGACTGATGTCTAAAAGTAACTCGTCTCCGCATGCATTTCCCCACAGCTCGTTCACCTTTTTAAAATGATCCAAATCCAGATTCATGATTGCCACTGCCTCATCTTTACGGAGCGTTTCCATCGTATGATCCAGCACCTCCATAAAAGCCGCCCGGTTTGGAAGCCCGGTCATATTGTCCTCATAAGCCAGCTTCTTGATTTTTTCCTCACTTGCCTTTAACTCCCGGTATTTGGCGTCCAGCTCTTCCTGGGTCGTGTTTACCTCACTGTAAACAGCCTCCAAACTGGACAAGGTATCCTCTAGCTGCTGCTTCGCCGCCCGTTTTTCCCGCAGCGCCCGTCTTCTGGAAAAAAACAGCAAAAGCGTCATCAACAGCGCCGTTGCCATAATCCCGCAATACACCCAGTCCCGCAGTTCTATTTCCATTTTTTCACCTCCTCCTAACGATACCTGCTCTTTTCGTCGCTGTCTCGTTCGTTATATCCCTAAATACTCTAAAATTCCCTTTGCCGCTGTCTTTCCGGCTCCCATTGCTAAAATTACGGTAGCGGCTCCTGTTACGGCGTCCCCGCCGGCAAAAACTCCCGGCTTTGTCGTAGCGCCGTTTTCCTCTTCTGCTACCAGGCAGCGTCTACGATTCGTCTCCAATCCTTCCGTCGTAGAAGAAATCAATGGATTTGGGCTGGTTCCCAAAGACATGATAACGGTATCTAAGTCCATAACAAACTCCGATCCTGGTAGTTCTACCGGGCTTCTTCTCCCAGACGCATCCGGTTCACCAAGTTCCATACGGATACATTCCATTCCTTTTACCCAGCCATTTTCATCGACCAGAATACGAGTAGGATTTGTCAGCAGCTCAAAGACAATGCCTTCCTCCTTGGCATGATGAACCTCCTCCACACGAGCCGGAAGTTCGGCTTCGCTTCTCCGGTATACAATATGTACCTCCGCTCCCAGCCGAAGCGCTGTTCTGGCAGCATCCATCGCCACGTTACCGCCGCCTACTACGGCTACTTTCGTTCCTGCATGGATCGGAGTATCATATGTTTCGTCAAATGCTTTCATCAGGTTGCTGCGTGTCAAATACTCATTGGCAGAAAAAACACCATTGGCATTTTCCCCAGGAATTCCCATAAAGCGTGGAAGCCCTGCACCAGAGCCGATAAAAACAGCGTCAAAGCCTTCTTCCTCCATCAGTTCATCCACTGTCACAGACCTGCCTACAACGCAATTCGTTTCTATTTTTACTCCCAGCGCCTTGACATTTTCAATTTCGCTTTGAACTACGGTTTTCTTTGGCAGACGGAATTCCGGAATCCCATAGCTTAATACGCCTCCTGCTTCATGCAGAGCTTCAAAAATCGTCACCTCGCAGCCTGCCTTTGCCAGCTCCCCGGCACAAGTCAGACCTGCCGGACCGGAGCCAATAACCGCTACCCGTTTTCCGTTACAAACTCCCGTCCGCTCTGGATGAACGCCATGCTCTCTAGCCCAATCTGCAGCAAATCGTTCCAGCTTCCCTATCGACACCGCGTCTCCCTTGATACCTCTGACACAGCGCGCCTCGCACTGGGACTCCTGCGGACAGACACGCCCGCAGATAGCCGGCAATGCGGAATATTCGCTGATTTTTTCATAAGCCGCCTTGATATTGCCCTGCTTGATTTCCGTAATAAACGCCGGGATATCAATATTTACCGGGCAGCCCTCCACACATTTCGGATTTTTACAATTTAAACATCTCTCTGCCTCTGCCATTGCCTCCCCTTGGTCATAGCCCAGACAGACTTCCTCAAAGTTGGCTGCCCGCACCTTTGGATCCTGCTCCCGAACCGGGATACGCGTCATTCCATTCATTCTATATAACCTCCTATTAATAGTTCCGTATCAGCCCTCCTAGTACCCTGTTCCGGCAGAGGGTTTGTGGGCATTAAAACCATGCCCACAAACTCTCTGGGGTACTATCCGGGCTTCTACTGTTTGATAGTTCCGTATCAGCTCTGTTATTTTATTGATGACAGCCGCAGTTTTCATGATGCGCTTTTTTGCCCTGCTGATCTTGGCTCTGCAGCAGGGCGCGACCTTCTTCTGTCCGGTACATGGTCTGGCGTTTCATGGCTTCATCGAAGTCTACCAAATGACCGTCAAATTCCGGACCGTCTACGCAGGCAAAGCGTGTTTCCCCGCCGACGGTTAAGCGGCAGGCGCCACACATTCCTGTCCCGTCTAAGATCGGAAGAGCGTCGTGTAGGGAAAGAGTG
>CAJUFW010000006.1:5072-44404 GCA_910585655.1 uncultured Lachnospiraceae bacterium | reverse complement strand
ACATGGTTTTCTGTTTGTCAACAACTTTTTTCAAGTTTTTTTGATTTTCTTTTTCTTCCTTACAAACAGTGTCTTTCTGACATGGAAACGATTCTTTGTAACTGCCGTAACCCAAACCATATTCTGCGTTAAATATGAAAACCCAACGCTTAAAAATGCGAGCCGTTTTTGGAAATCAGCAATCAGTCAAGGCTGTATGACTTCCGAAACAGCTCGCTTAGTATATCACAGGTTTTTTCTTCTGTCAACTACTTTTTTCTACTTTTTTCGTTTTTTTGCAATCTTTTTTGCAAAACCCTTATTTTTCCCTTACCAAAGCTGCTTTTTCGCATCCTCCGGTGAAGCAAATGGTCCCGGAATTGTAGAGGCTCCCCGGTGTCCGCCTAAATAATCTTCATTAAATATAATGGTGCTGCCGTCCGGATCCTCAAACCGCTGTTCCGGTTCAAAGGCAAATCCCAGAGTATCACTTGTGATAATTCCATCCTGGAACTCACCCAAAAACTCATAGACATTGGTCTTCAACGAATACCCTCCGTCTTGTTCTACTAATTCTACCGTCACCTGGTTCTTTTCGTCTATCAGCTTGGACTCTTCCTGCTTCCACGCCTTTGCACCATTAAAATAAGCGTTTCCGTTTATCCAGACCGGAAGATGAGAAAAATGGTACTGCGCCAGCTTCATCATATTAGCCGGCTGATCTAACTCAAACCAGGAAATCCACTCTTCATAAGTCGGATATTCGTCGAAGACATCCGTCCCTACTACCTGATTATCTGCCATCCGGAATCCCATATCCTCTTTTACCTCTGTTTTTTGAACCGGCCAGTTCTGAACAAAGATATTGTTGTAAATCCGATCGTCACCATGCAGAATCGTCATAAAGCCTGCCACCTCGGTCCGATGTCTGATATGATAAGGCGTATAGCGAGGCTGATTGACTCCGTTTACAATATTATCCGTACCGCCTCCCACTGCGGTAAACGCACCTAAAATCAGGTTATGGACACACGCTACGCCCTCTGTAGCAATCCGTACCGACGCTTTGGAGAGCATAATATTGTTGTCGATTAAGGTCGGTCCATGTCCTACTTCAATAAATACATCCTGGCTCATCATTCCGCCTTTGGCTGCCTGACTGCCTTCCGGAGCATAGTTATCGTGTAATAGATTCTGGGAAATACGGGTTCCCTGTGCCTGCCAGTCGCACCAAATCCCCATCGTCGAATGATGGATATGGTTTCGGCGCATCACTACGTCAATCGCCGCATGCAGCTTAATACCGGAAATTTCCGCTCCTCCAAGCTGCTGCATATTATTGATATGATGAATATGGTTATCTTCGATTAAACTGAATACACAGCCCATCCGTCCAACGATTCCGGTCTGTTCACAATGGTGAATGTGACAGCGCCGTACGATATGACTGCCGACTTTTTCCTTTACCCATCCATGGTACTGTCCGCGGCAGACAGCATCCCGTTCCATCTGAGTCGGGCTTTTGACATGCTTTCTTGTAAAATAATGATCGTTTTCTTCGTCATAATACTTTCCTAAAGAAATACCGCAGCATTTGCTGTTGCTGATTTCACAGTCCTCGATGATCCAGCCTTTTGACCAGTGCGGACCGATCATTCCGTCCTGAAACGCAGCCGGCGGAGCCCAGGTCGTAGCTGCCTTACTGATCGCAAAGCCGCTGACGGTAATATAGCCTACTCCTGTTTTAGATGGGAAGAAACAGTTCCGGCGAACGTTGATTTCCACCTGTTCCACACGTGGATCTTTTCCCTGGAAATTGGCATAAAGGATCGTCTCGTTACGCTCTTTATCCTGCTCGGTATACCATTTATAAACCGACCACTCCGGCTCCCAGGAGGACGGATATACTTCGCCCTTGATACATTCCTCCAGCGTTTCCGTTTCATAGAGCTGGCGATCATTTAAGTACACCGCCCCTGTATGTCGGATAGCAGGCGCAAAATACCAGTCTCCGCCGACGATCGTCGTATAGGGGTTATAACTGCCGAACACACCGTTATCTACCCGGCATACCCATACGTTTCCTTCATACGGCTCCCAATCTTTCATTTCCTCGGAACCCATAATATGCGCGCCAAGCGGTTCCTCACTCCGATAAGTAATTCTGGCGTCCTCCGTACCTGCGTACACCGGATCGACGTATTCCCGGTAAATTCCCGGCGCCACAAGAACCTCGTCCCCTGGTCTTGCTACCTTCGCTGCATCGTTGATATGCCGGAACGGTGTCTCTTTGGAACCGTTTCCCTGTTTGGGAGCCGCTGCATTGACATAAATCCTCATCTCTTCATCCTCCTGATTTTATAAGTTAAGTTGTATCCTTACCTTTTTTATATTTTTATTGATTCTTTAATTAGTTTAATCAATAAACTTTCTTTTGTCAACTACTTTTTCCAAAAATATCAGACTAAAAACTGTTCTATTATCCTAACAGTTTTACAACGTCCGATATCATTTGCAACAGCAAATTATGGTTGTAAATATAACTTAATACCGAATCTTTGTTAATCTGGGCAAAAATCTCTTTGGCTGTTTCACTGCTGCTAAAGACTGTCAGCACGATACACAAGATCCAGAGAATCACAAGTCCCTGTACAAAACCGCCCGCCGCGCCCAATGTTTTATTTAAGGTATTTAGGACAGGAAGCTTGCTGATGATATCTAGGACATTTGCCAAGATCAGAAGCGCCAGATTAATCACCAAAAATACGATCACAAAAGCTCCTGCATTAATCATGACATTTGTCACATATTTTACGACGTACTGTTCCAGAGTATCTACTGCCATAGCCTGATAAACCTCTGTATTTTTATTTGCCACTAATTTTTCCCGAATCACCTCCGGAAGCGGCAGTTCCTTTATCATTTCGTTCTGCGCGGCGGAGCTGCTCTCCTTTAAATCGTCCAAATAACCGCTAAGGGAACTCTCTACTTTTTCCTCTACATAAGCAGAAAGCCGCTCGTTATTTTGAAGCTGTTTACTGACGACCGGAGCAAATACCGCAGTCAGCACCAATGCTACAATCGCAGAAAACAGGGAAAATATTGTCTTTACCATCCCTCTGCGATGCCCGTTCCACACGCAGCCTCCCATTACAACGATTACTACAATCCATATCCAATTCATTCGTTTACCTCCTAGTTAAACCTGGCAGATCCAGGCTTTATTCTGCGGTATCTTTTAGCCGCATTTCTTCTATATACTGTCCGTTGACAAGGAAAAACTGGTCGCCTTCTTTTCCGGCGAACAGGTATTGAACTCCTTCCTGAAATTCGCCTTCGTATTTTACCTTATTTCCCGGTCGCAGAATCAGACATTCCAATTCGGAATAGACCCAAAAATCTTCTTTATGAATGCCAAGTCCCCGGCAGACAAAGCTTAGTTTTCGTTCTACTGCCTTGCCCCCTCCTTTTTCGTATACCTGGAGCAGCCCGGCAGTGCTGACATCCTCCGTTTCGATTACCACCGCAATGTAGTCCTCGTTGTTTGCCGTCCAGCGCAGCTTTTGACCATATTCCTGTTCCCAACGCAGTTCTGGCTTCTGACGCATAGAAAACACCGACAAACGATTGTCTCCGTAAGCGCATACGGTATTGTTGTCCATAAACGCCAGCTCTGCAAAGATCACGTCCTCATAAGGATAAATCCCGACAATCCGATTTGCATTTATCCCCTGTCCTACTCCGGTAAAGTTGTAAAAAGTCAGGCTGCTCGTCAACTGGTTCCCCTCTGCAAAAAAGTAGCTGGTGACAAGCTTGGATCCGTCTTTTGACAACGCAATAGCCATCGCATATCCGTCCTCTTCCACGTAGGTAAGAATTTCTACTTTCTTCTTGTTGTCCGCCGCATATGGATCTATGATCTGGATTTCGTTTCTCCCCTCCTCCTGCATCAGCACGGCTACTTCTCCCTGCTCGGATACCGATACCTGAAGAATATCCGATAAAATCTCTACCTCTGCGGCAGTTCCTTTCTCGTTATAAACATAAAGCTGACGCCCTCCTACTTCTGCAGCCGCCACATAATCCCCTGCCATGCTTACGGTCGGGTTCTGCATATTATAGGCGGCAGTCCAAATAATTGCCCCTTCCCCGTCAATCACCGAAATACCGTCCCGATTGTAGCGCAGAATCCGGTTCCCATACTGAAGATAATGTGTATCCGCCGTATCCCCCCGTTCTACCCGCGAGGCAATCTGATATCCCTGGTAATGCTTCCCTGGTTTGATGCGCTGTTCATAAAAGAAATAACCCAATATCCCCGTCAGCATCGCCAATACCAGTCCCCAGACGATTATAACGGCAACCTTTCTTTCTTTCTTTCTTTTATTCCATCTGCCCATGCGAACCCCCATGTCTTTTCTTACGTCCTTTTTACTTCTCTTTCATTTTCCATAACGTTTACTATTCTACCAAATTTTAATAACGAGGGCAACGATTTCTTTTGTAAGTTTTTGTCGTCTCGTTTTCTGCTTTGTCTGTCTGCAACGTAGACTTAAAAAGCTGCCGCTTATGTTTCTTCCACATTCGCAGCAGCTTTTCTTATATTTTCATAGCCTGACCAGATAAAGACTTTTCCGGTTTTGACGAACTCATAGCGAATCGCCTGTAGGTTCAAGAAAGTCAAGCCCGCCCTCATGGCAAAATCAGAATATCTCCTTCTAAAATCCCATTTGGATCGGAAAGCTGGTTGACCTGCATCAACGTATCCAGCATAGACAAATCCTGGTAAAAGTTCCGGCAGATTCCGGAAAGTGTATCTCCGGGCTGTACGATATAGCGGTTTTGGGAGCGCGCCGTATCGGTACGCTCCTTTGCCTTTTCCGAATTTTCCAGTTCGGAAGTCTCCTCGGAATCTGCATCCTCTACCGGTTCGATGCCTTCCGTCTCGTCCTCTTCTCTTCTGTCGGCTTGCCCCGTTTTTCCCTGAGTCGTTCCATTTTCTTCCTCTTCGCTTTGCTTCTGATTCTCTGTTTGTTCCTGATCCTCTGTCTGCTTCTGACCTTCTGCCTGCTCCCGACTATCTGTTGAAGCTGGATTTGCTATAATACCACCCGGAAGAGTTTCCACCTCTAATACGCTTCCGCCTCCGACCTCCCCTGTCTGGTTTTCTTTCGTGTTCTCTTCCCTTTCGTCTGTATCTTCTCCCTCCTGCTTATTTTCACCTGTTTTATCCGTTTCCTTTTGCTCCTCCCTCTTTTCCTCCTCTCCTTCTCCCTCCGTCTGCGCTTGTCCCATTGTAGTCCTTTCCGAAAGACTGCCTGTTAGCTGACGGACAGCCTCCTCTAGCCCGTCAAGCCGATCAAAATATTGGAGCCCTGCCAGACACAATGCTAAAACCGCTACTGCCGTGGCAATTCCTGCCAGATAAGAAGAACCCTTGCCTCCGGACGAGCGCTTTACTTCCTCCATACGCTCGGCAGTCTCCACCTGAGCGCTTTCATATGGTTCTCTTTCATAAGCAGAACGTCCTCTCTCTTCTGTTCGTTCACTTTCATAAGCATATTGACCCTTTTCCTCCCAGGTCGTATACGCCGTTCGGTTCTCTTGAAGATTGGATTCATACCGGCTGCTTGTCCTGCCGTCTTTAAAGCCTGTCCAATAGTGATTCTCTTCCTCCTGATGCTTTGTTACCAACAGATTCTGCATCGCCTCGTTTTTCTCATAAAATATGTAGTACCCGCTTTGAGGCTTTAGCTGTCCCTCCTCGTAAAAATATCCGATTTCTTCTAACTCCAACGGATTGTAATAAAAGAAAATCTTATTTTCTCCCATAAAATTTTCCCGATGAAAACGAAGCAGCCAGTCGCTTTTTTCCGGAATGATTTCTTCTCCGGTCAAATACCAGCCTACGATTTCCATGTTTGGAAAATGCTGTCCCATTTTCGCATAAAGCTGTGTCCATGCCGCTCCGTCCATCTGGTAGCCGACCCCTTCTCCTCCTGACGGAATATCCAATACACCGTATACATACACTGCTGTTTCCTTTGCTCCCTTTTCCTGCTCTCCTATCAATACCGCCATCCGGGCATAGGGAACGTCCGGTTCCGCCATCTGCTTTAAATAGCTCATGGCATAATCCTCTATATAAATATTTCGTATCCCCTTTACCTGACCAATCTGCCTGATATTTCTTTTTTTCATACGTCTCTTCCCCTTTCCTGCCTGTCGGCTTCTTTCCTTATAGGTATACCACATCCCAGGCACTATTTTTGTCAAAGAAAGCACCAAAACAGAAAGAATTTTCATTTCTCTTTCGACACGCTTATATTTTACCAATTTTGGTGAATACTAGAGAAAAAGAAAAGAAAAAAGAGAAAGGAAGGCTCCCATGATTGCAATAGAAGAAAAAAAAACACATTATTACGACGCAGGCAATTATCACACCCCCTATCATTTCAGCCGGGAGCTGGCTCGTATTCTGCGCCACGAAAAAACCAGAGAAGAAGAACTCATTTTCCTATGTATCGGCTCTGACCGCGCCACCGGAGATTCCCTTGGTCCACTGATCGGGCATAAACTGACACAATCCCGTCAGTTCCGCTATTCCGTTTACGGCACGCTCGATCAACCCGTCCATGCCAAAAATCTGGAAGCTACTTTAGAAAAAATAAAAAAGGCTCATAAACGAGCCTTTATCATTGCTATCGACGCTTCGTTAGGAACCAACGAACACATCGGCTATATTTCCCTTAAATCCGGCGCCCTAAAACCAGGTGCAGGCGTATCCAAAACCCTTCCGGCGGTCGGAAACGTCTCTATCACAGGAATCGTAAACGCCTCTGGTCTGTTCGACCATATGCTGCTTCAGACCACCCGCCTAAATCTCGTCATGCGGCTGGCAGACTGCATCTGCCTTGGAATTCGTTATACACTCCCCTCTTCCTTGTAGAGCGCCAGCGCTGTTCCTATGGTATCCGCCTTCCCTTGCTCCATCTGTTCCAACAACCTGTCCAATACGGTTGCGCTCACAAACTCCCGTCCCAAAAACGCTTCATAATTTTCTGCCACATAGAGCGTTTTCTGTTTGACTTTATCCTGAGTTGCTTTCAGTTCCTGATAGGTCGCTTCATGCTCGTCCCGCATCCGTTCCAGATCCGCCTGATTCCTGCCCCGGATTTCTTCGATGATCGCCGTCTTCGTCGTCCCTTCAAAATAATTCATCGCGTCCTTGCGGCGCTGTATCATCTCTTCCAGCTCCTGCTGTACGGCGTCGATCTCCTCGTCAAACTGCTCCAAGCCATAGATGCTCTCATCTTTGTCCCGTTCAATCTGGCGCCGGATTTTTGATATCGCGCGTTTGTTTAATAAAATCCGGCTCCGAAGCCTCCTGCCTTTGATCAGGGCGTCCGTATAATTCGCTTTGGTATAATTATGAATCAGCACATATCCGCCGCCAAAAAGCAGAATTGCCCCCAGGTAAATCAAAATCCAATACCATCCTTTTGGATCCGGCAGTAAATAATATACCCCCACCGGAACGGCTGTAAATAACACCAGCAGCGTCAGCAGACAAGTCAGGTATTCCGACAGATTTTTCGGCATAAACAGATTGTAATAAGCAGCCGTGTTTAGAATCTGCGGCGTATGGCTCTGCCGGAAGGCGCTCTTTGCCTCTGCCCGAAGCTGGTCGTTTTCCTCCGCCAGCCCGGCAGTCTCCGCTTCAATCCGCTCGGACATCCGTCCGTTCTTATATCTTTCTTTTTTGATTTTTAATTTCTTTTGCCTGGCTCGAAGCTTTTCCTCCTCTTCCTGAAACGCCGCTCCTACCTCTTCTTTTCTTTTCCGGAGCGTCTCGGAAATTTCCTCGGTTATCTGCTTTTCCCGGATCGCTAATGTTCGTTCTTGCCGTTCCTCCTCTATCACCAGCTCTTCCACCCGCGCCTTACAACCGTCCAGCTCCAGCACCTGCCCCCTGATTTCCAACAGCATATCTCTCCCTGCTGACAATATACTTTGCTCCATCTATCTCGTCCCTTTCCCTTTTCCGTACTTCTCTTTTCCTTCTATCAAACCACGTCCCTTTGTCGTTACCGATATTCTAACAAATTTCCTGCTAATAAACAATGCTTTTATGGCAAACGGCAAAATTTTTATCTTTTCTAAGAGATTTTCTGATATCACAAGTAAAAATTAAGGGTTCTGTAAGGTTTTTTAGACTTATTTTAAGTTTTGTACACATCTCTTTCACATTTATAGTTTATAGTAGTACACGTAATGAAGTTCAAAGTAGTTTCGATGAAATGAAATTTCATTTACTCCCCCTCTCATTGTAGCATAACATAAGAAATACCGCATGGGTCCCCCGCCCGTGCGGTATTTCTTTGCGTTTTGGGATGGCTCCCTTATCAAGTCTCACAGCTCTACACGTCCCTCCAAGGCACGCAGCAATGTAACCTCGTCGATATTTTCCAGATCGCCGCCTACCGGGACGCCGCTTGCAATCCGGCTGACCCGGATTCCGGTCGGCTTAATCAGCTTACTGATATACATTGCCGTCGTTTCTCCTTCCAGGCTGGAACCGGTCGCAATGATCACCTCTTCAATCTCTCCCTGAAGCCGCTGCATCAGCTCCTTTAAACGAATATCAGAAGGACCGATCCCAAGCATCGGAGAAATCGCGCCATGCAGTACATGGTACACGCCTTCGTATTTCTGTGTTTTTTCATAGGCTGACATATCCCGTACATTTTCTACTACCATAATCGTCTTATGGTCTCGCTTCGGGCTAGAGCAAATCGGACAAAGCTCGGAATCGGTAATCGTATAACATTCCTTACAATAACGGACATTTTCTCTGGCATCTAAAATCGCCGCTGCCAGACTTTTCGCATGTTCCTCCGGCATATGAATAATATGAAACGCCAGTCTGCCCGCCGTTTTATTGCCAATTCCCGGCAGCCTGCCTAACTCCTCGATCAATTTACTGATCTGTTTGCTATAATATTCCATCAGAACGGAAAGCCTCCACCCAAACCACCTAAACCTCCGGCGATCGAGTTCATCGCCTCGGCAGATTCCTCCTCCATCTTACGCAGGGCTTCGTTGGTCGCCGCTACGATCAAATCCTCTAATGTCTCAATATCCTCCGGATCGACTACCTCCGGCGCCAGCTTTACCGATACCAGTTCCTTTTTACCAGATACCTTAACGGTCACGACGCCGCCTCCGGCACTGGCTTCCCATTCCTTTTCCTCGATTTCTTTGCTCTTTTCCTCCATCTGACGCTGCATTCTCTGTGCTTGTTTCATCAGATTATTCATATTTCCCGGCATTCCGCCCGGAAATCCACCTCGCTTTGCCATATCTGGTTTCCCCTTTCCTGCTTCTCAAAAAGAAGCTAACTTTTAACATTGTACCATGGATTTCCAATTCCGGCAAGCCTCAATCCACGTATTCGATTTCGGCTTTGATCATCCGGCTTAAATCTATCCAATCTGCTTCCCGACCTGCCGCTGCCTTCCGGCACACGGTACGAATTTCTACATCCTTTTTTACACACTGGTTAATCGCCTGTTTTAACTCCGATAGATGCGCCTCTGTATCTACGCAACCTTTGTCGAGCTGATCTTCAAATACCAGCAGCAGGGAACCGCCTTCCGCCGACGGTTTTGCTTCTTTTATATAAGTTTTTAAGGGATGGGAAAGCCCGGCAACGATTTTCGTCCAATTTTTAGCGACCTCCTGCAAATCCTCCGGCACCGCCTTTTCATAAACCGGCTCGCCCTTCGTCTCCGCTTCGTCCTGCCTCAAGCTGCCTCCTGCCGCCTGCAGCGCCTTTAACGATTCGCTCCCACCTTTTTCCAAAAAAGCAGATAACCCCTGGCTTTGATACTGTTCCAGCCTTTCTTCTAGCTGCTTTACCCGCTCTACTAAGGACGTATAGTCAGTCTCCATCTCCGGCTTACAGAGTTTAATCAAGGCAATTTCTACTATCACCCGTTTTTGTGAAGCATAACGAAGCTGTCCGGACAGCTCCGAAAAAATACGAATATAGCGCATCAGCGTCTCTCCGTCCGTCCGCCTGGCTGCCTCTTTCATCTGCTCTAGCTGATCGCTGGCTACATCGATACGATCTGCCGCTTCCTCGGAGGTCGAGAGCAGCAAAAGATTCCGAAAGTACCACGTCATATCCACTGCAAACTGCGTTATATCGCGCCCATCCATAACGATTTTCTCTAACAAGTCAAGACAGCCTTCTACCTGCCCGGACAGCAAAAAATAGAACAGCCTGGTAAATACCTCTGTATCGACTGCTCCCAACACTTCCAGCACATTATCATAGGTAAGTTTTTTCCCAAAATGAAACGCCAGACACTGATCCAGCAGGCTAAGGGAATCACGCATCGAACCGTCTCCCGCTTTTGCCACATAGCGCAGCGCCTTTTCTTCTGCCTCATTTCCCTCCCGCTCCATCAGCTCCTGCAGGCGGGCGGTAATCGTCTCTATCGAAATCCGTTTAAAATCATACCGCTGACAACGGGATAAAATCGTAATCGGAATCTTATGGGCTTCCGTCGTCGCCAAAATAAAGATCACATAAGAAGGCGGCTCCTCCAACGTTTTTAACAAAGCGTTAAACGCCCCAGGAGAAAGCATATGCACCTCATCAATGATATATACCTTATAACGCCCCTCTGTCGGAGAATATTGTACCTCATCAATGATCTCGCGGATATTGTCTACTCCGTTGTTGGAGGCGGCATCGATTTCGATCACATTCATAGAGGTTCCCTCTGCAATCCGCCTGCACATCGGGCATTCTCCACAGGGGCTTCCCTCTGTTGGATATTCACAGTTGACCGCCCTTGCCAAAATCTTTGCTACGGAGGTTTTTCCGGTTCCTCTTGTCCCACAAAACAAATAGGCATGACCGATCCGATCTGCCTGAATCTGATTTTTTAACGTAGTCACTATTGCGTCCTGTCCCTTTACTTCCTCAAAACCGCCCGGACGGAATTTTCGGTATAATGCTGTATATCCCATATCTGCACATCCTTACCTTTTTTAAGCCAGAGACATCCCAAAACTCTCTGGTTTATGATAAAAAAGTATAACACACTTCTTTGGCACAGGCAATTCCTATCTGTTTGTACTTCCCTTTTTCTTCTTATAATATTCTCCCGGTGTCACGCCCATTTCCTGTTTAAAGGCTCGGATCAACGGACGGCAGCTATAGAAGCCGGAATGCTCGGCGGCGCGGTTGACCGACTCTCCCTGTTCCATACACATTTTGGCATGTTCCAGCCGCAGCGCCGTCAAATACTCCAACATTCCACGACCTGTTATTTTACAAAAGCTTCTGGACAAGTAGGAAGCGTTCAGCCCAAACAAATAGGCGATAGAAGAAACATTAAGCTGTGGATCGAGGTAGTGCTGGTGGAGATATTCTTCGATTCGCTGCACCGTCTGTCCGGCGCTTTTGCTGCTTTGAACGGTGGTTCCTGTCAGCTTCGTTCCGCCTAAGCCGTCTTCCGCTGTCTCATTCTGTCCGTTTTCTGTTGTCTTGGCAATTTCTCCCTCTTGTGCTTCCTCTTGTTCCTCTTCCATCCACTCCGCCGTATGCCAGTTCCGGCGAATCTCTTCCTGCAGCGCTTCCGCTTCCTCATGACGGTGCGCATGAAGAAGCTCCGAAAGCTGATCTATCTGCATAAAATAATTCATTTCATTCCGGATTTCTTCATCGCTAGAAAAGGTATCATAGCATAAAATCATTTCCTCGCTTCCGATATAGTTCCGAAATTCCTCAATCTCCCGCAGTTCCTGATACGCCTCCGGAAGCTTGGATACACTCTGTTTTAAACGGCTGATATTCGCGCAGATCGCAAATTCAAACCGCTCTTGTAAAAACCGGCAGATGCTTTGTGTCTTTTCCCAAATCAAAGCATTTTTCTCTGCAAATTCCTCTGCCGGAAAGTTGGCAATCACATAATACAAATTCCCCAGTTTTCCACTGACCCTGGCAGGAAAATCAGCATAAAATTCCTGTACGACATTGGCGATAACAAAATCTAAAAGCTCCAGGCTTCCTCCCGGCGTGTCGTCGTCTAAATACAGTATCTCCTTAACATCCTCCGCATCAAAAGCCGTCACCAGAAAGCCGTCATAGCACAGACGTTTTTCCTGACCGTTTGGAATACGGTTTGTACACAGCAAAAAGTACAAATCACTTTCCTCATAAAAATCCTGCTGCCAACGCAATACCTTCTGTTTATCCCGTATTCCTTTTAAAAGAGCCAAAAGATTCTGATGGATAACGGCAAACTCATTCTGTTCCTCTGTCTGCAAACCGCTCGACTCCATCAGTTGGATCAACGCCTCTACCGGGGCATAATTTCTCCTGGAAATCCAATATACCATAACTGGTCCTAACACACTACAGCAGACAAGATAGATTGCCAAAAACAGCCAAATTCGCTGAAATCCCTGGCGTGCTTTTTCATTGGAATATACATTCCAGATTGTCAGACCATACTCCTCTAAATCTTTCCTTAGGATATCATACTCCTTTTTCTGAAACTTGTCCCCCTCGTTCTCACCTATCACATACGACCGTACTGCTTTTAAAAAGGAAGGGCTGCCAAGTTCTAACAAGATCGGCTCCTGCTCTGACGGTATCTCCTCCATCACCGTCAAAAACAGGGCAGAGGAGGAACCTCCCGTCAACTGCCCTGCTAAAATCTGCCGTTCCATCCTTATCATAACAACCAGATCCTGCTGCAAAAAGCTTTCCTGACCATCCCGGCAAAGCATATAAAACAAATACTCCTGACCTCCTACTTCTATCATAGAAATACGGTTATAGGGATTTTCCTCTAAAATACCTCGAAACGGCTCTGTATAAAGCCCTATCTGACCCCCTAACAACGTATTATGTTCCATACTCAAACAATTTGTATTCGTTATAATAAAACCCTCTTTTGGATAAAACACATAAATCGACTGAATCACCTTATTTGCCATGCAAAACCCTTTTAATACTTCCTGCACTTTTCTGACCTGAATTGCCTCCTCCTTCCGAAAACTGCGCCGCTCTGAAAAATACCTTACTTCATCGTTCAGCATAATATTTTGCGCGTTGCTGGAAATGCCTTCCAATGTCTGCTTCAAATAATGGTAGTCCTTTTCCGTATTTTGTATTTGTAGCTGCTCTCCCTGCTCTACAATCGTATGTACCGAAAAAAGATAGAGAATTATTCCGAACATCACCGGGAGCAAAAGGGCTGCTGTATAGGAATAAAACCATTTCCACATTGTTCTATTGTTTTTATTGTGCTTCATCATGAAACTCCCTTCGATACCACAGAAGTTTTCTTGTTTTTTAATACGCTAAGCCGCCCGTTCCAGCACAGCGCTTCAACGGGCGGCTTCCCAGCCTAGCTTATCCTAGCCTTCTCACACTTTTATATACTTTATCTTGCCTGATAACGATCATAAGCTGCCTGTTTTACATCCAGACACTGCTGCAGACCATAGGTATAGAGTGTATCAATAAAACTTTCATAATTATCCAGAGATTCGCCTCCCAAGATGAATTTAACCGTCATCTCGTCTACCAAGGTCTGGATATCCGTATAAGCAGAATTGTAGATATTTCCTTCTTCTTCGGTCATCGTTACCTCCGGAGCAATCAGCCAGCTTCTGTCTGCCTGGCTCCATACATCCTCAATCGCCAATACGTCCTCTGTATAGAACTGCTCCTCGTACTGCCAGTCATAACGACCCGGAGCGATTCTTGGGCAATAGAACAAAAGGGCATCGGACGGAGAGTAGCCATCCGGGTTATTTAAAATCTGATCGGTATACTGATATTTCGGCGTTCCGTTTTTATTAAGAGTATAAGTTTCTCCCTCAATACCATAATTACACAATGCCATCGCCTCTTCGGTATACTGATAATCCAGCCACTTCAAAGCAATATCGAGGTTCTGAATACTTGGTGAAAAGGCAATCGACTCTCCGGTAATACGGCTTCCGGTATAGCAGCTTTTCGGTGTATCGCCCGCATTCATCACCGGAATCGGAGCGCCTACATAATTGATATTTTCATCCGTAGACATCCCGCTATTGAGGAAAAACTTACCGCCGTATACAAACAAGCTACTGCCAGCGCCTGCTTTTCCGGTCGCCATATAAGAGTTATCTGCAATCGTCTCCGAATTGTTTGCCGTAAAGTTCTGGTCAATCAGACCTTCCGCATACCACTGACGGAACGTATCCAGGAAATCCTTATATCCAAGCTCTGCCGGTCCGTATTTGACTACGCCGTCCTCTGCATAAAATTCCGGCATTACTCCAAATGCAGAGGTAAACGCTCCTGCATATAATGTGCCTTCCGGTCCAATCATCAAAGGAGCCTCTGCTCCCTTTTCTTCTTTAAAAGCAGTCAACGTCTTGTGCCAGTCCTCGATCGTCTCCGGCATCGGCAGACCGCAGTCATCCAGCCAGTCCTGACGAATCAACAGTCCCAAATAGGTCTTCTGGCTTGCCAGTCCATTGTCGTCTCCATTTAAGCCCCATACGACCGGCATTGTACCGTCATCGGCTACATATCCCTTTAATGCTTCCGGATGTGTCTGTACAAGAGCCAGGTAATTCGGCATATTCTCTTTGATGGCGTCTGTAACATCCATGAAAATACCATCGTTTACTGCCTTCTTAATACCACTTGGATAATAGGAAGTTGCTTGTCGTACCATATCCGGCACATCTCCGGATGCAATCATCAAACCAAATTTTTCCATCGCTTCCTGAGAGTTGACTACTACATAATTGATATGTACGTTTGTCCGCTCCTCTAATTCTTTTACGGTAATACATTCATCCGGTGAGGACATATAGCTGTTTGACCATACTACCCACATCGAAAAATCTACCTTGCTGTCGGCAATCGGTAATCCTGTACCGCTGGATGGCGTCTGTTCTCCCTGATTGTCCTCTTCCTTTTGTCCCTGGCTGTCGTCCTGTTCGTTATCCTGTTTGTCTGCATCGTTGCCCTGTTCGGTTTTACTGCCTGATCCATTCGACTCTTTAGAATCGTTCTTAGAGCCGCAGCCAGCGAAAAGGCTTACTGCCATTGTTGCTGCCAAAAGCAGCGCCAGCCACTTTTTTTTCATAAATAACTCCTCCTTAATCTTGGGATTTTATGACAAAATCCCGATTTCTCAGCCATGGCTAAAGCAGATACTTTTGCCATCACGCTTCCCAGACAGTATAACACAGCTTTTACCAGAAACCTATGTCCTACTTTTGACTTTATACGGTAGTGTAATAAAGCAAAGGTAAGATTTTCGTCATATTTTATAACATCTTACAACGAAAGTTTCATATCTCCCTGGCGAATCCAGCCAGCCTTTCTCATCCCCTCGCTCAATACCCAGGTAATTGCGCCTGGTAAAATAAAGTGCATCATCACAATCTCTGTCAGAAGCAGCCACTGGTTTCTGCTTCCTGCCATCGTCTGCCAGCTCATAATCTGCCCGACCAAGCCAGAGGTTCCCATTCCGGAACCGACTGCATTACACTGCATGTTTAACAGCACTGTGGCAACCGGAGCCAAAACTGCGCTCGTTATGATCGGCGGCAACCAAATCAGCGGTTTCCGCATAATATTAGGGATCTGGATCATCGACGTTCCGATTCCCTGCGCTACCAGCCCGCCGAACCGGTTTTCCCGGTAGCTTGCCACTGCAAAGCCGACCATCTGGCAGCTACAACCAAGCACTGCCGCGCCTGCTGCCAGCCCGGAAAGCCCCAGAGACACTCCGATTGCCGCAGAGCTAATCGGCAGCGTTAAAATCATCCCCATCAGCACCGATACCACGATTCCACCAACGATCGGCTGTTTTTCTACATTGACGTTGACCAGTCCGCCCAGCCAGCGCATAAACATGGAAATATACGGACCGATAAGAAATCCAGCCAGCGCCCCGCATCCAATCGCTACTAATGGTGTTACGAGGATGTCCAGTTTCGTTTTTCCGGACACCATCTGACCTAACTCAATCGCCACATAGGCAGCTACAAAGGCTCCCAACGGCTCTCCCGGCTTTCCGAGCGTCAGCGTTTCCAGCAAATTGGGAAACGCTCCGATCATACCGGCTACTGCTGCCGACACGGTTACTAATGTGTCCTCTTTGAATTTACAGGCTACTCCTACGCCGATACCCGCTCCGGTAAGCGTTTTAGCTATATTTGCCACTGCCAGAATATAAGAGCCTGCCGTCCCGCCGATCAAATCCCCTATCTGTGCCAGAATCGTCCCAATGATTAACGTTGAAAACAGTCCCAACGCCATCCCTGATAAACCATCAATAAAAATACGGTCAAAGATTTTTTTCATATTGTTTCATCCTCCCACAATTTCCATTCTTTTACTGTCTTGTCACTTGTCATGACATGTATGCAATCGTATCACAGAAGAATAAAAAATGCAAGAGAAGATTTTTATGTCACTTCCTGCAAATATCCCTTTTTCTCTAATGCCTCTCCAATCCGATCCAATATCTCCTCTGAATCCGCCTCTACGGTATGAAAATGCAGCCCGTCCGTCAATTCTTTAAGAGGGACAGGCTTTTTCGTCTTTAGTTTCTGTATAAATTCTTCTACATCTCTTCGATTCTCTATAATCAAATCAGCTTCAATCTGCCCATACAACTCATGAGAGACTATGATGTTTAACACCTTTCCGCCCAGCTCTACAATCGTACTGAGTTCGTCCTCTATTTGCTCCGTCGTATGCCGTACCAAATACACTCTGTTGACTTTTCCCCGCGCCTGCTCATACAGCATATAGCCTCTGGTCGTCGGCAGTATATTTCGGTTGACTGCACGTAAAAGCGCCACGTCCTGGACAATCACCTGTCTGCTTACCCCAAGCCTTCCTGCCAGCTTTGAACCGGATACCGGGGTCGGGCTTTCCTGCAAAATCCGCAGCAGCTCCTGCCTTCTTTCTACTCCTTCCATCCATATCTTCTCCTTTTTCTCGTTTCATATGAGCCGAATTTTGTTCGGCTTTCTTTCCTGTCAGTATACCTATTTTTCTGGTAAAATGCAAGCTGTTGAAATACTGTCTCCATAAGTCACATAGGTAAAATAGATTATAGGGCATTTGGAAAAATTGTACAAGTGTTTTTGTCCAAATCAGAATAAAAAAGACTTGCTATTTTGATAGACACTAAATATAATGAACTCAGACATACTTTTTGTAATTTGTTTTCGGACAGAAAGGAAACCAGTTATGTTTCGTTTATGGGGAAAAATTTGGAGACACAATAAAATGCTGTGGGATATGACGGTAACGGTAGAAGATGAGAGCCTAAACCGTACCCGCAAGATTTTTCAGGCATTAGAAGAACTCTGTTATGCCTACGATTTGTCAAAGCCTCTTTGGCTTGACAAAAATATCAAGGAATTCAAACGACATGATAAAACCCGTTTTTCACAGGATAATTTTATAGATTCGATTGATTTTGATTATCTGGAAATTCATATCATAGAAGAGTAAGCCGACCGCTTACTCTTCTATTTTCATCCAAAATCCAATGTTACATCTTATCCAATTTTATACTCTTTTTATAATTTCAGACAAACAATAACCTTGACATCACCTTTCCTCCCAGGTATAATCAAAACCAGTTTTTTCATTGAGCAAACGCTCAGTCAATATGTAAGAGAGGAGGTTTCAAATGAATACAACACCTCCTTCTAAAATGACTTCGCGGCAGGAACAGGCTTCCGAAACCAAAAAGAAGCTGATGAATTCTGCCTTGCAGCTCTTTTCCTCACAAGGCTGGGCAGGCACCCATACACGGGACATCACCCATGCCGCAGGAGTAGCCGACAGTCTGCTTTATCACTACTTTCCTGGCGGAAAACGGGCGTTGCTGGAAGCCATTTTAGAAGAACATACCAAAGAGATTTTACAGGAAGTAAACTTACAGCACGAGCGTCTCGAAACTCTTCCTCTACGAGAAGCGCTAGAAGAGTTTTATGTGACGGCAGAAGCTATTTTTATCCGACATGCAAAGGTACTCCGTATTTTTCTTTTGGAGCCAAAGGTACGGGAGTTTGTAAAAGAGAGCGGAATCCTCCGTCCCCTTCCAGAAAGCAGAGCCTGGTTTCCGCAGTTTTTACGGCGTAAGGCAGAGCAAGGTGAAATCCGGGAATTCGATTACGAAGCCGCGACGGAAACGCTCGCCGCAGTTCTGACAAGCGACCTGATATTAAAGGTTCTCGGTCATAAAAATACCTGCTGTCATGATACGGCGTTCCGACGCCGCTTCTTAGACTATCAGCTCAGTTTATGGCAGCCGCTTCCAAATGCTGCGCCAGATTCCGCTGAATCTAGTTAGCATTATTATATTTATTTTATAGAAAGGATTGTACTATGCTGCAACTTAAAAATATCCACAAGACCTACAAAACCGGGGATCTTGACGTCACTGCTTTAAAAAACGTCAGTCTTTCTTTCCGCGATCATGAATTCGTCTCTATTTTAGGTCCTTCCGGCTGTGGAAAAACCACTTTATTGAATATCATCGGCGGTCTGGATCGCTATACCTCCGGCGATCTTGTTATCAACGGTCGTTCTACCAGCGAATATTCCGACGCCGAGTGGGACACCTACCGGAACCATTCTATTGGTTTCGTGTTCCAAAGCTACAACCTGATTCCTCACCAAAGCGTTCTTGCCAATGTCGAGCTTGCCTTGACGCTTTCCGGCGTTTCCAAGGTAGAACGCCGCCAGCGGGCGATCAGAGCCTTGCAGCAGGTAGGTCTGGGCGATCAGCTCCACAAACGTCCCTCTCAGATGTCCGGCGGACAGATGCAGCGTGTGGCGATTGCCCGCGCGCTTGTCAACGAACCGGATATCCTGCTGGCTGACGAGCCGACCGGCGCCCTGGATACCGCTACCAGTATCCAGATTATGGATCTGCTCAAAGAAATTTCCCACAATAAATTGATTATTATGGTCACGCACAATCCAGAGTTGGCAGAACAATATTCCTCTCGGATCGTGCGGCTGCTGGATGGAGATATTGTAGGCGATACTATGCCGTATGACGGCGCCTCTGCCGCAGCTAAACAGTCTGCGGATAGCAGTCCTTCCGAACAGATGCATTCTTCTCCCAAAAAAGGCAAGCGTTCCATGTCCTTTTTGACCGCCTTGTCCCTGTCTGCCAACAATCTGCTGACCAAAAAAGGTCGAACGTTTATGACCGCCTTTGCCGGCAGCATCGGAATCATCGGCATTGCTCTGATTTTGGCGCTTTCTACCGGTGTGCAGACCTATATTGACGATGTGCAACGAGATACGCTTTCTTCTTATCCGATTACGATTTTAGAGGAAGAAACGGATATGACGTCCCTGCTCTCCTCTCTGTCCGGGCAGTCTGCAAACTCGGAAGAAGACGCACACGGACAGGACGCTGTTTATTCCAATTCCCAGATGTACGAAATGTTTAACGCGATTTTCAATGCGGAAAAAACCGAAAACAACTTACAGGAATTTAAGAAATGGCTAGACGCAGAAATGCAGGAGGAAACGGCTGCTACCGATTTACGTAACTATGTCTCTTCCATTCAGTACCAATATAATGTCACCTTAAACACCTATGTCCAGAATGCAGACGGCGAATACATAAATACCGATCTGTCCAAGGCATTTATGGCTGCTACCGGAAGTTCCGACGAGGAAGAAGCCAATCCGATGTATAGTATGATGTCCTCGCGAATGACAGGACTGAGACTATGGCAGGAAATTTTACCGGGTAACGACGGCTCTCTTGTATCGGATATGATCAAAAAGCAATACGATCTTGTCTATGGTTCCTGGCCGGAAGCAGCCAATGAAATCCTGCTGATTTTAGACTCCAACCATGAAATCAGCGATATCGCCTTTTATGCGCTCGGTCAGATTCCCCAAGAAGAAGTCAACGATAATTTAAGCTCTGTTATGAAACAAGAAGCAATTCCTGTCACCGACCGAAAGCTAAGCTATGAGGAAATCTGCGACATTACGTTTAAACTGCTCTTAAATACCGATTATTATGTCCCGTCTACTTCTAAAGCAGGTACTTGGGAATATATCGGAAACGACAAAAACCGTATGGAGCTTTTGATTGAAAACGGCTACGAGCTAAAAATATCCGGTATCGTCCGTCCTAATGAGGAAGCCGCCGCTACTGCGATTTCCGCTCCGTTTGCTTATACAAAAGCTCTAACCTCTTACATCATTGAACAGACCGACCAAAGTGAGCTGGTACAGGCGCAGCTTGATCCGCAAAATGAAAATTTTGACGTGCTGACCGGGCTTCCTTTTCTGCTGACCGAGGAGGAACAGCTTGACGAAGCCAGGAAAGCGCAGGAAATCACGGAATACTTCCAGACACTAACCGACCAGGGAAAATGCGAGGTTTATACCAAAATGCTTTCCACGCCGCCGGAGGACTACCTTACTCAGACAAAAGAACGCTACTTAGAACAATATCAAACTCGCGAGGATATGGAAAACCTGGTGTCTTCTGCTTATGAAATGGATTTGCAGACCGTTCAGGAATATCTGGCAGATTATACCGACGACGAGCTTCGCTCGCTGTTAGAAGAGCAGCTTACAACGATGATCCAGGAGCAATATGCCGCCGAGGCAAAAAAGCAGATCGAGGCTATTCAAAACGCTCCGTCCGAAGAGGAATTGGCTGCTTTAAGCGCCAACATTCTTTCGCAGTTAGACGATACCCAAAAGCAAATCGGCTTTGTGATGGCAGACTGGACGGAGCATACCTCCATGAGTCAGGAAGCGATTATGGCTTATCTGACTGACCTTCCGGCGGAGGAGCTAACGGCTGCCGTAAATGAAGTCGCCGCCAAAAAGGCTGCCGAATCCTACCAGCAATATGCCGGCTTAGACAAGGAAGCTGCTTATGCCAAAGTAGCTGCCGTCTTTGACAGTGAGGTTGCCGCAGCCACCAGTCAAGCTATTCTTGCAGACTGGTATGACCAGTATATGCCGTCTACCATCTCCGGCTCTACCTATGCCGACAACCTGGAATTGCTTGGCGTCCTGGATCTGGAAGCTCCAAACGGCGTCAACATTTATGCGGATACATTTGAAGATAAAGATGCTATTTCCAAGCTGATCGAGCAGTACAATAAAACGGCTTCCGAGGAACATCAGATCAAATATACCGACTACGTTGCCCTGCTGATGTCCGGCGTCACTGGTATTATCAACGCAGTTTCCTACGGCTTAATCGCCTTTGTAGGTATTTCATTGGTGGTTTCCTCGATTATGATCGGCATTATCACTTACATTTCCGTACTGGAGCGTACCAAAGAAATCGGAATTCTTCGTTCCATCGGCGCCTCCAAACGGGATATTTCCAGAGTATTTAACGCGGAAACCGTAATCATCGGATTTTCCGCCGGGGCTATCGGGATTATCGTTTCACTTTTAATCTGTATTCCGATCAACCTTCTGATTCACTACCTGACCGGAATCTATTCGATTAACGCCCAACTTCCGGTCGCCGCCTGTATCATACTGATCGCCATCAGCATGATACTGACACTGATTGCCGGATTGATACCGGCAGGCGTTGCTGCCAGAAAAGATCCGGTGGAGGCGTTGCGTTCGGAATAAACAGTCAAGGGCGGCGGGATAGTCACCGCCGCCCTACTCTCGTCTTTCATCAGACCGATAAACTGGAAGCTGTCATTCTGACACTAAGCCAGTTACAATACAACCTGCATTTGGTTAGCAAATTTCCAGCGAACTTCCTTGTTCGCTGTTTTTCACTCTGATTTTCTGCGGAATGTTCTCCTCTAGTTTCCCGACATGGGAAATGATTCCTACCAGACATTTGCCCGCTGTTAGCTGATTCAGCGCTTCCAACGCCATATCTAAAGTACCGTTGTCCAGAGATCCAAATCCTTCGTCAATAAACAGGGCGTCCAGCCTCTTGCTGCCTGTATGGCTCTGCACCACGTCAGACAGTCCCAACGCCAGAGACAGGGATACCAGAAAGGACTCTCCACCGGATAGAGACTTAGAATCCCGCCGCTTCCCGGTCGCCATATCCAATACTTCCATCTCAAGCCCTGCCTTTGCAGCTTTATGACCTGCGCTGATCTGGTGAATCAATTCATATTTCCCGCCGCTCATCGTATGCAGCCGCCGGTTTGCCATTTCCAGAACCTCCCGGAACACGGTTCCCATCACATACCGGTCAAAGCTCAGCTTACCTCCTTCGCCGCTGGTACCTATCGCCAGGTCGGCAAGCCGATTTAACCTCTGCCATGCCGGTTCTGACTTTATCAGCTCCGCTTTCGCCCTGGAAACCTTTTTTGCGGTAAGACGATGATTTTCCAATAGTTGTTCCTGTTTGCTGCAAGCGGTATTTGCAGCAAGAAAATCGCTATCCGCCTGTTTGATCTGATTCTCAAGCTCTGTCAAATCCGTGTATACAAGCCCTTCTGTCTGTTTCGACAATTCCTCCAATCGTTCCTTTACACTTTTTCGCTTGCTGCGGTATTCCTCTAACCTTGCTTGCTGCTCTCTTAGCCATGCTTCTCCACCCTGGTCTCCAATCGGGTGCAGCGCCCGCTTCGCATCCTCCAACGTCAGAAAACCGTTCTGTGACAGCGTATGTTTTAGTGCGGCTTCTGCATTCCTTTTCTCCTGCTCCTGCCCAGGCAAAAGCTCCTGCATATGAACCAGACTGCCTTGTGTGGTATTTCGTTCTTTCTTTCCCTTGTCTAACGCCTTCTGATTCTCGTCAACCTGCTTCTGCAAACGGGCTTGTTCTTTTTCCCTGGAACGGATTTGCTCATTGGCTGCTTTTTTGTCCGGAAAGTTTAGCTGCCCTTGCAGTATGTGGATTTCCGTATCCAGTTCCTTGAGCGCGAGTTCCTGCTCTCTAAGTTCCTCTTCCCAATCGGAACTCCTTTTTTCCAGTTCCTTGAGACTGGCTTCCTTCTGTTTTTGCAGTTCCTCTAATTCCTTGCTGCGCTTTTGTTTGTTGACTGCCTCCTCCAATGTCTCCTTCGCGTTGGCTTCTGTTTTGGAAAAAGAATCCATCTGACGGGCAAGATAGCCGTCCGATGCCAGGCTGCCCCAGTCCGGGCAGTCCAAAAGCGCCTGCGCCTCCCGCAGAATAGCCTCTTTCTCTGCATTGATGGTGGCGTGCAGCTTCTCTGCTATCCCTTCCTGTCTTCCGCGTTCCTGCTCTTTTTTTTCATACTCACGTTTTGCCGTATCCACTGCTGTTTTCGTCGGTGTTTTATCCGTAAGAATGGCAAAGCAGTGTTCTTGTCCCGTATGAAATCTGGAACGGCATACCGGGCATTCTGCCTCTCCCTGTCTGGCAAGGCTCTGTCGTAGTTCTTCCGCCAGAAGTCCCGCCTGCCCGCTGATAAACGCCTGGTATAAATCGTGATGGTGCTGTTCTGACTGAACTGCCTCTTTTGTCAAGGTTTCGAGGTTCTTTCTTTCTTTTGCAAGTTTTTTCTCCTCATCAAAGACTATGTTCATCCGATCCAAAAGAGCAGAGGAAAGCTTCTTGTTGTTCTGCGCCTCCTTGTAGCGATGCTCCAGTCTCACCACCTCTGCATCTATCCCTGCCAACTCAGACCGTTCTTTGATCAGCCCCTCCAAATACGCCTGTTCCTGCTCTGATTGCTTTTTTGCCTCTTCTTTCTTTTTCTTCGTGTTCTGAATCCGCTCTTTTATCTTTTTTGTCGTTTCTTGTCTGGTTTCTAATTCCTCGTATTTTGGCAGGATATCCTTCAGGTTTTGGATTTCCGTATGATATCTTTGGATTTCTTCTTTCGCACTGCTATCCTTATCAACTATCATCTGCGCTTTTCTGAGCCGCTCGTTCTGCTGTTCCAAAAGCTCCTGTAAGTTCCCGATATCTTCCTTTGTTCTGCCCAGTAACTGCGCCGCCTTATGAACCAAAGCCCATTTCGGCTGAATCTGATGCAGGGCTTTCTCGACGGCATCATACTCCGTCTGTAGCTGATCCATGGCATCCTTCTGTGCTTCCAGTTCGGCAAGCTGCCCTCTTTTGCTCCTCTGCTCTTCGATCAGTTGATTGTTTCCTTTGGCAGCTCCTTTCTGTTTATCCAGTTCGCTCTTTTGATTACTGAATCTATCGCGGGTTTCTTTTAGCTCCTCCAAGCAACACTCATCCGCCCCTATCAGCTCATTCAAATGCTCTACCAGATCCGGATGCTCCGGAAGATACCGCTCCCATCCGCCGTTCTCGCTTTCCTCCGGAAGCCGGAAAAAATCCTGCATCGTATCTTCTACGCATTTTATATGCTCGTTTCTCTCTTTTTTCAGTGTCTCTCTTGCCATACCGAGCAATTCCTGATACCGAACATAAGCAGAATTATCAAACAACTTTCCTAAAATTTCATTTTTCTTTTCACTGTTTGCATCTAAAAATTCCTTAAACTTTCCCTGCGCCAACATCACGATTTTATGGAACTGCTCTGCAGTCAGCCCCAGCAGGCTTTCACAGCGTTTTGTTACTTTCTCCGCTCCCTCTATCGGATCCTTTTCTGGTTCCCATAAAGTTGCTTTTTGTGTTGGAAGATTAAATTGATCGATGCTTCCGCGTTTTTTCGAGTAGTGAATCGTTCGGGTAACGGTATATTCCTTGTTATCCTGCCAAAATTTCAAGGTAACTATCGTATCCCCCGACTTATCTACAAAGTCACAGTGCAGCATGTCCGTTTTACGGTCGCCGCTTGCCTCTCCGTAAAGAGCAAACATAATCGCATCGAAAATCGTCGTCTTTCCAGCCCCGGTGTCTCCCGTAATCAGGTAAAGCCCGTCGTTCAAACGTTCAAAATCGACCGATGTTTTTTTCGCATAGGAACCAAACGCGGTCATTTCCAAGAAAATTGGTTTCATTCTGCATCCTCCTGTTCCAGCGCAAATTTCCGCAGTTCCTCCGCCTGGCAGGAAATATCCGACTCCGCCTGACGCATCTGCTCTCCTGCAAAACGAAGCAATTCCTGCTCCTGTGGATCAGGAGTCTTTCCGCCAAACCGCTCGGTATAAAACTCCGCAAACAACTCTTCTATCGCCAGTTCCTCCGCTGTGCCGGACGGAGCAGCAGAAGGCATCGCCTGGAACTGGTTATATTCAGACGTTACTTCCATCACGACGCTGCCTCGCTTTTCAAACAGCTCTCGGAAAAAATGATAGATGTTCGGTTCATTCCGCCGATCGGTCAGCACAATCCGGACGTATTCACCCTGAGTCGTATTCTGAAGCTCCTCCGCCCGGATCGTTTCATACGCTCCCCGGATCTCCCGCATCGGATGCAATGGTTCGATGCTCTTTGTCTCTATGTTCGGTAGAGTTCCCTTAGCGCCTAATTCCACGAGAATCGGTCCTTTGACTGGCTGCTTTGTCTCGTTAAAGTGATAGCACAAAGGAGAGCCGGCATAACGGATCGTCTCCCGTCCGACCGGATAAGAAGAATGGATATGCCCTAACGCCACATAGTCAAATCCCTCAAAGACGCTGTAATCCACCTGTCCTACGCCTCCTACCATAGATTCCGACCCGCCACGGGTGCTTTCCTGACCGTTTGCTGTGACATTTTGATGCGCTATCAGGACATTTCTTTGGGAAAAGTCAATCTTTTGCAGCTCTAATAATCTTCTGACCGCAGTATCATAGTCCCGAATACTCTCGTCCTCCAGCCTTTGCGCCACAAGACTGGGAAAAATATACGGCATCAGCCAGAAATTGACCGGTCCCTCCTGATCCGAAAGGGTCACACAGGGAAGCTCCTTAGAAAGTACACCCGAAATATGTATCCTCTGTTTTGCCAGCAGACTGCCGCCAAACGACAAACGCTGACCGGAATCATGATTTCCTGCAACGATAATAACCGGGATTTCTTTCTCTGCCAGGTCTGTGATCATACTATCTAGCAATGCCACTGCTTCGCCAGAAGGAGAGCTTCTGTCATAAACATCCCCCGCGATCACAATGACATCCGGCTGAATTTCACAAACCAACTGCAAAAAGCGCTCTACCCAAACCGGCTGGTCTCCCTTTTCCAGCAAAGAAACACCATAGATAGATTTTCCAAAGTGCAGATCTGCCAAGTGTAAAAATTTCATAAATTTGCTCCTTTACTCAAACAGTTTCATCAAGGTAATGGCGTACACCTCATGTCCTTCTACGCCCGGATGGTTAATCCCGTTTGCCAGCAGCTCCTTCCACGGGCAGCCTGCTTCTCTTGCTGCCTCCCAAACCGCATAAGTATCCGCCAGGCAAACTTCCTCCTCTGCCGCTAGTTCCCGGATGGCTTGTACCCGTTCCGGGGTGGTCGGCTCCGGAGCGTTTTCGCCGCCAAATAACGTATTCGGCAAATCTCCGTTCGGCGTCAGCAAAATAATATCCGCCTCGGTTTCCTCCTTGATTCGCCGTACCAGCTTCCGAAGCACCTCTTTATACTCCGCGGTCGTCCCCAGGCGGGCATCCCAGTTAAGAGAACCGTTGATCAGTACCAAATCCGGCTGATAGCGGATCACGTCCCGCTCTGCCCTGGCAGACATCTGGATTAGATTGTCCCCGGCAATTCCGGCGTTAATCGCGCTGACGGAAGTCAGTTCATAGCGATCGATCAACGCATAACGGAATTTTTCCAAATAGCTCTCACGGGAATCCGTAATCTCCACCGGCGGACGCTTCCGCTGCTTCGTTCCCTCCTCCGAAACGTTCTCTTCCTGCGCCTTTTTTAAAAACGCCTTTAATTCCTTTGGAGCGCTTGGTAGCAGACTTTCAAAATGCCCTGCCGTTACGCTGTCTCCCAACGCTACCATCACCGGATTTTTCCGCTCCAGTCCGTTTTCATCTAAGCCCATTCCGGACAGCATTCCAATACTCCCCTGATTGGTCCGCATCTTTTCCATAAATCGTTCCGGCTTTACCGGACTGACGCAAGGCATTTTTCTGGCACACTCTAAAAATTTATCCGCATATGGCTGGCGGGTACGAAATGTTGTTTTCATTTTTTATCTCCCTTTTTTCTTTGATTATAACTGACAGTTTCCTAAGGCTTCGTCCAGCCTCTTTCTTTGCTCCAGGGAAAAAGCTGCGTTTCCCATAGCAGATGCCATTTCCAGCAAATCAACCAGGCTGCGATCCCCCATCTGCTCCATTGGCAGCGTCTTATCTTCTATCGCTTTTGCCAATGATGGTATATGTTCAAACAATACGGTTTTCCCCTGCTCGCTTGCCAAAATTTCCTTTAATTCACTGTCTATCGAAAGAGACTGGAAATAACTGTCCGGAGCCTCATAAGTGATAATATAGCTTCCGGCTTCTAACAGCTTCACAGCGGAAGAGCCGTTGCTGTCCCAAACTTCTTCTACCGCATTACCAGCTTCTGTTTGTTCTGGGGCAAAAGCTCCACAGCTTCGGATTACCCGCAGCGTTTTTCCGGCGGCATCCGGCAGATGTACCTCCGCCGTACAATGGAACGGAATCGTCAAACGTACCGTCACCAGCCTCTCCTCTTCTGACAGTTCCCACCCACTGATATAGCGTCCGCATGGAGAATCATAGCTCATTGAAGCATAAGTCAGCAAACCGTACGGCTGCGGCTTAATCAGCGTCCGGCGAAAACCTGGTTCCGTCAACACCGGATTGATTCCACAGATATCCCTTATGATCCATTCTACTACAGAGCCATACGCATAATGGTTCAGACTGTTCATGCCCGTACCGGACAAATGCCCGTCCGGCATTACGGAATTCCAACGCTCCCAGATTGTCGTAGCTCCCATACTGACCTCGTATAGCCAGCTTGGATAATCCTCTTTCATCAGCAGCCTATAGGCATAGTCGTTTGCTCCGTTCCCGGACAAAACACGGCACAAATACGGCGTCCCTACAAAACCGGTATTTAAGTGCATCCCGTTTTCCTTGATCATCTGTTTTAGCGTATTGACTACTTTACCCCGACTCTCCTCCGGAATCAGGTCAAAAAACAATGCGATTACCTGGGCGGTCTGTGTGTGTTCGGCAATTCGTCCGTTTGGTGTAAAATATTCTTTCTGAAAAGCCTCTTTGATCTCCTGCTGCAGTCTGCGGTATTTCTTTGCATCCTCTTGTTTTCCAAGAACTTCCGCCGCATCTGCGGTCAGTTTCGTCGAATAATAGTAATACGCCGAAGCCACGTAATAGCAGTCTGTACCGCCCATGCTGCTTTCCGGCTCCCGATAGTTATCTAACGCCAGCCAGTCCGCAAAATGAAAGCCGGTCTGCCAGAGACGACCTCCTCCGCTCTCCTCGTCCTTCTGTTTGATATATTCCACCCAATCCTTCATTGTGTCATATTGTTTTGCCAGTAACGTCTTATCCCCAAAATACAAATACAGCGTCCATGGAATCACGGCTGCTACATCTGCCCAGGCACAAGAACCGTTCCCCTCTCCAATTCCCCCTACCTTTGGGCTTGGAACTACAAACGGGACGGAACCATTTAGTCGGAGCTGTTCCTCCCTTACGTCGCGCATATATTTCTGATAAAATCCTGCCGTATCCGTAAAAAAGCTCGCCGTTCCACAAAAGATCTGGGCGTCGCCCGTCCAGCCCATTCGTTCGTCCCGCTGCGGGCAGTCTGTCGGCACATCCAGGAAATTTCCCTTTTGCCCCCACATCGCATTTAAAATCAGACGATTGACCCGTTCGTCTGAGGTTTCGATTTGAACTGTCGGCGTCATCGTAGAATGAATCACCCAGGCAGTAAAGTTCTCCTTGCCAAGTCCTACTGCCTCCAGAGGAAGCTTCTTCTCCGTACTTCCTTCCGGCGCACTAATCTCCACTTTTACATAACGGAATCCATAAAAAGTAAAGTGCGGTCGGATCGTAACGGTCTCCGGTTCTTTTCCGTCTACTCCTGCACTGTTTCCTCCGGCGATATAGGAAAATTCCGCTCTGGCACTCCGCAGATTTTCATTGTAAAAGCAACCGTCTTGTAAAATCTCGCTGTATTGGAAAAAAACTCGCGTTCCCTTTGGAAGCGCTGCCTCAAGCTCTACCCAGCCGGTCATGTTCTGACCGAAATCCAGCACCGTTTCTCCCTTTGGCGTCTGGATTACTTCTGCCACTGGAAAACTTTGCTGCTTCTCTATCGGCGGGCTAAGACGCTCTGACATCGGACCGATATGTAAAGAAATCGGTTCTACGCCCTCCCATAATGCCGTGTGATTTTTACTGGTTCCATTCTGTTCATCCCCATTTTGTACACGCACACCATCTGCCTCGCACCAGTTCGGCACCTCCAGCCTGGCATCGTAATGTTCTCCGTCATAAATACTGCTTTCCGTCACCGGACCCGCATGTGACTCCCAGCTTTCATCCGTCCCAATCACTATCGTTGAGCCGTCTTTTTTAGTAATCACCAGCTCGCAGAGAACAGCCATGCGATCCCCGTAGCCGTTTTTCGTATTTCCCAGACCAAAACGCCCGGAAAACCAGCCTTTTCCGAGCATAACTCCTAATACATGCTCCTTTTCTTTCTGGTAAAGCAGCGCCTTAGTCACATCAAATGTCTGATACTGCATCCAATAATCATACGCATGAGAACCCGGGAGCAAATATTCGTTAGAAACTTTTCTCCCATCTATATACAATTCATAAATTCCGGCGGCGCTTATATATACTCTGGCAGAGATAATCTCCTCCATCGAACTATCTATGGTAAAGCTTTTCCGAACATAAGGATGAACGTCTGCCGGAAGCTTTGCTGTAATCCACTTTGCACACCATGGCTCTTTTAGCTTTCCGGTTTCAAACCAAGCCTTCTCGCTGACCGCACGCTCCCCATTGTCTCCCTCCACCTCTACGTCCCAAAAATAACGGGTGCGCGGCTTTAAGATCAGTCCCGGCTGATAGGAACGACTATCTATCATACTGCCCTGCCCCGACTCTGCCGCGCTGTCATGTACAATACTTTCCTTTCTCATATCCGGACTGGTAGCAATCCGTACTCTGGCGTTTTTCTGCCTTTTTGCCTGGTCGCTCTCTGCCACCCAGGACAAACTCAAATCCGATAAATCATATCCCATTGGGTTTTTGTAATGGTTCGCACGTAATCTTCTAATCTTCATAAAAAACTCTCCTATCTAAATCTGTAAAACACGCTACACGATTAAAAAGCTTCCTCATAATATTCTTTTAAATATTCCTCTGCCTGCCCTCTGTCAATGTTAAGCTTTTTTTGCAAAACAGCAAGAATTTCTTCCTTGGTATAACCAAGGTCTATGGCAAACTCCATGATTCCATAGGCTTTTCCTTTTGTTCTTCCCCGCGCTTCTCCCTCTGCCATTCCTTCCTGATACTTTTCCCGCTCCCGCATCAGCAACGTCATATATTCCACCTTCCATTCTTTATTTTCCTTAATTTTCTGTACTTCCTGTGCAAGCCTTTTTGTAAAATCGTCTTCTATTGTATTGTCTTCTATAAACTTCAGAACATTCACTGCCTGCTTATTCAGATTCCCTTTCGTCCCTGTAGTATTAAAAAAAATCTTCGTCGTTCCGTCCTGCAAAGACAAGTTCATATTTTCCCGACATATATTTTCAAAGGTATACTTCCAACGACTTTCTCCAAATACATCAAATGTACAGATAAAAATGACAAAACTCTGTGGCAGTTCGCTATAATCCGCTCCCTTTTCAATCGCATTCAAATCAATCATGCCCTGGTAAAATCTTGTTCTTTTCGGAATGTTCCGGCTGTTTGTCGTCTGAATCTCTATGTTGTAAACAGTTCCTTTTTCATCTTTTAGATATACGCCCAGACGTACGCTTTTACTATCTTTTGCAATATCAATTACTTTTTGTTCCTCCGGATATTCGACACGATCGATCGAAATGTCTAACAAACGCTCTAACATCCCTTTGCATAGCTCCGGATTCCTCATTACTTTGGCAAACATAAAATCATTGGAAATTTTCAGGTTTTCCCATAATTCCTCCTCTGGTATCCTTATTTGAATGGTACGTTCCGGCTGTTCCACGCTACCTCTTCCCTCCTTTTTTCTCTCTCTACTTCCTTTTCTTCCATAGCTCCTATCCTGTCTTTTTTGATACTTTCATCATACCATCTTTTTCATCCTGTTTCAAGCCTCGACGGCAACCGCCTTTGTATCTGCATCCCCTAAAATTCCCGGCAAACGTACCGAACGAAAAAGAAAGCCGCCGCTCTACAAACATTCCCTTGTAAAAGCGGCGGCGTCCTCTTCTCATTCCTTTTTCTTATCTTGCCAGATACCGATCATAAGCAGCCTGTTTATATGTTATACAATCCTCAATCCCATACTCGTACAAGGACTGTACAAATTCATCGTAGGTACTCATATCCTCGGTTCCCATAATATATTTTACGGTCTTTTCATTGACCAGGGTCTGGATAGCCGTATACGTCGTATTATAGGCGTTGATTTCTTCCTCCGTCATCGAAACTGCCGACGGAATCACCATATCCGTTTTCGCTTTGTTCCAAACGTACTGGCAGTCCATCGAACGGGTGTAGGCTTCCCGTCCGGTATGGAAATAACGCGCCCAGGAATACAAGCCAAAGGAACTGTTGTCTAATGTATAAATCTTAAACGCATCAGACATTCCATATCCATCCGGATTATTCGTTACAAGTTCGGTATACTGCGGAGTTCCGTCCGGAAGCAGTTCATACGTTTCGCCTTCGATTCCGTAAGCGTTTAACAGCATACCTTCCTTTGTATAAAAATAATCCAACCAACGAGCTGCCAGCTCTGGATTTTTGCAATTAGAAGTAATCGCCATAGCTTCCTTTATATACCCGCACATCGTAGAACCCGTCTGAGGGGTATCGCCTTCGTTTAGCACCGGATTCGGCACACCCTCCAACCAGAAATTTTCCACATCGGTCATACCATAGTCCGTTTTTAACAAATTGTTGGAATATCCCCACGCAGAACAGCCTGCGCCGCTCTTTCCGGTTGCCATATACGCATTGTCTGCTACCAAAGCGCCATCGTTCGTCGGAAAGTTCGGATCGATCAAGCCTTCTGCATACCAGTCACGCATCGTCTCAACATACTGACGATAACCTGGTTCTGCAGGTCCGTATTTTACGGTAGTTCCATCCAGATAAAACTCCGGTAATACCCCATAGGCAGAAACGAATTCACCCTGCATAAAGGTTCCGTCAGCGGCAAATACCAACGGTGCTTCACAGTTGTAATTATCTTTAAACGCCTTTAACATATCGTGCCAATCCTCTATCGTCTCCGGCAGATCCATGTTCAATTCATCCAGCCAATCCTTCCGTACAAAAAGACCTGCCCAGACCATCTCCATGGATACTTCTTCATCGTCGGAAGCAATCGTCCACACTACCGGCGTCCGTCCGGCATCGGTCTTCGTCGCTTTTTCTACTTCCGGCACGCTCGTCCTGATCGCCTGATAATGCGGCATATATTGTTCAATCAAGTCGGTCATGTCCACTAAGATCCCATCGTCCACGCCTTTTTCAATCCCGCCCGGATAATATTGATTGACACCCCGCAGAATATCCGGATAATCACCGGATGCGAGCATTAAGCCAAACTTCTCGTTTGCTTCCTGGCTGGCAGGCGTTACCCAGTTGATATGAACATTTGTACGTTCTTCCAGCTCCTGAATATTTTTCACTTCATCAATACTGTCCAAATACGCAAACGTCCATGGAATCCAGAAAGAAAGTTCCTCTTTCGCCTCGCAAAGCGGCAGTTCCGGCTTGTCCGGATCTTCCTGACCTGCATCCTCTTTGGATTCCTCTTTCTTGTCCGAATCCTCTTTCTGCCCCTGACCTTGTGTTCTGGTCGGTGTTTTTTCTGCTTTTGTCCCGCACGCCGCCAGAGAAAGCGTCATCATCACGCACAACAACACTGCCAATACCTGTTTTTTCCTCATTGCTACTTCCTCCTCCTAGTTTCTGGTTTTACTCTGCTTGTACTTCTATGCTTCCAGCCTCTATGCCATCCGCTTCTACTGTTACCCGGATCGCGCCTGGCTTTACTGCCTTAAAAATCACGACTGCTGTTCCATGGAACGCATGGCACCAATCAGCCCCAATCTGATCCTCGGTGCATGGGTTTCCGCTTCCTATCGCGACAAACTCTGCTTCTGCTCCCCCTTCGCCTTCTATCCGGCAGGTCAGCTTCCGCTCATCAAAAGGATGCCTTCTACCTGCTTTGTCTACCAAATCGACATGAACATAGCATAGATCTCTGCCGTCTGCCAAAAGAGTATCCTCTTCCGCGCGCAGCACAAGCTTTACCGGATCCTCCACCGTTTGCAGCATAGCCCGGCTGATTTCCCCACCGTTTTCATAGACGACAGCCTCCAGGGTTCCTTTTTCATATGGAACATCCATAACCGCTTTCATTTTCTCAAACGGCACACGTCCTAAACTTTTTCCGTTTAAGATAAATTCTGCTTCCTCTCCTGCTCCGTATACCTCGGTCTTTACCAAAGAACCGATATAAGCTTCCTCAAACGTCCAGCTTTCTGTTACATCATCCCAGTGCCACCCTGTTCCACGGCTGCTTTCTCCATAATGCTTCGGATGAGTCGTATAAAGAGCTGCTTTGTCCTTTCTGCCCCACATAATTTCCCGGAACTTCGACTGCGGACGCTGCTCTCCGGTCAGATCGATATCCGACTGCCAGGAGGTACGCCATGGATACGGCGTCATAAACTGGAACGGTTCCGCGTCCTTTTCCCAATAAACCTTGCCGACGCCAACCTCGCCCATATAGTCTACCGCTCCCCAGATAAAATCACCCAGCACATAAGGATGAGCCATCACAGCCTGCCAGTTTTCCCAGGTTGTATAGGAATGTGTTTCCGTTCCCATCATAATCCGTTCCGGATAACGCGCATGATCCTTTTCATAGCGTTGGTATAGATAATTGTACCCTACGATATCCAATGGTTTGACAAATTCCTCTGTCACCTCTGCCCATACATCGTTTTCCTGATTATCCGCATCAAGATTCGCCTCAAAATTCGTACCGCCCTCCTCCAGATCCGGGAAAATTCCGCACAAAGCAGACAAGACAAACCGAGTGGAATCCAACGTTCTTACCTTAGCCGTCAGCTTTGCCGACCACTTTGCTCCCTCACTTTTTCCATCCCGTTCGCCGATTTCATTTCCAATCGAATAGGTGATCACACATGGATGGTTCCGGTCACGGAGTACCATCGCTTCGATATCGCGCTCCCACCAGTCTTCAAAATACAAATGATAGTCTAACGGCACTTTGCTTAAACGCCATACGTCAAATGCTTCGTCCAGCAGCAGCATTCCCAGACGGTCACATGCCCGCAGCATTGCGGTAGACGGCGGATAATGGCTGATCCGTACTGCGTTGTAGCCGACGGATTTTAAAATACGAATTTTTCTCTCTTCGGCTTTTGGATAGGCACAGGCTCCGACAAAGCCATTGTCATGATGAATACAGCCGCCTTTCAGTTTGATAGACTTTCCGTTTAGCTGGAAGCCATGTTCTACGCTGACGGCAATCGTACGGATGCCAAACATGTCCTCCGCCCTGTCAAGCGTTTCTCCGTCTGCCTCTACGCTTATCCTCCAGGTGTACAGATCTGGGCTGTCTGGTTCCCACAGAGACGGATGCTCTACTTTCAGGCACAGCTCTACGGTAGTCTGTGTTTTTACTATATCGTCATTTTTCTGACATTCCGAAATTACGACAGCCCGACTTACTTTTGCCACGGACTTGCCTGCCGGATCAAAAATTTCACCCTGTACCTGGCTCTGTTTCGCCAAACCGGACAGGTTCGTTATTGTAACCGTCATTTGTATCTCTGCCTGCGTCTTGTCTGCCTGAACCGTCCGAACAAATACGTCCCACGGACGGATATGGATGGAATTTCCTACCCATACGTTCACACTCCGGTACAAACCGCCTCCACTGTACCATCTGGTAGACGGCTGCCTGCTCTGCGTAATGATTTTCAGCCGGTTCTTTTTGCCGTCGAAATGAAGCGCCGGACTCAGATCCACCAAAAACGGCGTATAGCCATACGGATGCAGCGCCAGAAGTTCGCCGTTTAACATGACTTCCGTATTCATATAAGCTCCGTCAATGTCTAAGAGTACCGTTTTTCCCTGCCACTCTGCAGGAACTTCCAGATCCTTTTTATAAACTCCCTCGCCTTCGCCAAAATATCCGTTGGCAGCACCGCCCGCGGCATCTGCCGTCCTTGGCTTTGTTACAATAAAATCGTGCGGCAGATTTACTCTCTTTCCTTCCTTCTGCCCCCTTGAAAAGCTCATAGCCTCGTTGCTCTCATAAAACAACCAGGAATCGTTTAATTCATATTGTTTCATCGTGTCTTTTCCTCCTTCTTTCGGATTACCCTTTTTTCTGTCTTGTTATTTCTGCTGTTTCGTTCTATACTTAGAAAAAGAACCCTGTCAGGCAGGGCGCTTTAGCAACATGTTGCCGCTCCGGCGCAGAAAACAGGATATTTTGCTTGTCCTCCGTCTTCTATTATAGGCTGAATAGATGAGCCGCTTCAATGCCCGTTTCCGGCTCCTTGCCTCCCTGTCTGTGCCGAAAACCCATAAACCGTATGATAAGCAGCAGAATGGAGGTCTCTATGTCAGCAAATAAGCGCCATCTAAAAGAAATCATTAAAATTTCCAATTTTGATAACGACGCATCCCGCCGGAATCAGGTAACGCTTCCTTTTTCTATGATGTATACCTCCTCCGACGGCGACCATATTACCTTTATGCCTGTCTATCCTGGCAACGCCGAATATCTCCATATGCCATCCGGCAACACCCCCATGCACCAGCACGACTACTTTGAACTGTTTTATATTTTCAGCGGGGAAGTCTGTCAGATTTTTGACCACGGAACCTTCCGTTATCAAAAAGGAGACGCCTTACTGATGAATCTGAACATCCGCCATTGTGAAAGCAGCTCTACCGTTTTCTCCGGAGTCTATTTAAACATTACACCGGAATATCTGGCAAGCATCTTAGAAAACGATCTTATTTTAGACAAGGATTTAAAAGCGCATCCTACCGACGGTATGATACATCGGTTTTTCTTTTCCAATTTAAAAGGAGAGGAAAAATACAAACGTTCTTATCTGCATTTTTCCTCTACCCTAAGCCATTCCTTTCCGGAGAAGTCGGCGCAGTCCCAAAAGGCTGCAAGTACAGCCGGAGAGACTCCTTCCTGTCAGGCGGAACTGCTTCTTGATACACTCGCCCAGGAGCTGCTGGCGCAAAAAAACGGAGTCTCCTATATGGTTTCCGGATTGCTGTCCCGTCTTATCGGCGTCCTTGAAAATCCTTCTTACTATCATATCACACAGCTCGATCCGGAAGCCAGCAACGAAGATTTTATCTATGCCCGTATCCGCAACTACCTGACCGAAAAAAAGGGAAATCTTTCCCGCCAGGAACTCTCGGACGCGCTCCATTACCATGCGGAATACTTAAATCAAATCGTCAAAAAGAAAACCGGTTCCAGTCTGATGCAGCTAGGACGATCCTATCGTCTGGCAGAAGCAAAACGGCTTTTAATCGAAACCAACGACAGCATTTCCGATATTGTCCAGGAACTAGGCTATGTCAGCCGCTCCCATTTCTACCGCTTTTTTGAAAAAGAAACGGGAATGCTTCCGCTTGCATATCGTGAAAACGCCGTACGCATCAATCAGGCTACAGGCTCGTCTACAGAACGGCATCCTTAGCCTGGCTGCTCGTTTCTATCCGAAAAACCTCCTCTGGGACAAGGGTATGTCTGGTTTCGCCCATTACCAAAGTACCGCCCGCCTTATCGGTTTTTACAGACAGCACTCCCTCCTGGTAATCCAAACGCAGAGCGCCTCCTTTGAGCGGTAAGGTCACATGAAATTCGCCAATCACAGACAACTCCGGTACGATCTCCCAGCTCTCATACCCAGGAGCCGTGGGGCGCAGCCCGCAGACATAGCGTCCCAGCAAATAGATCGGACTTGCTCCCCAGGCATGACAAAGGCTCTTTCCGTATGGATCGCCGTACATCCCATACTGCTTTTCCAGCGGATCATCCGGTCTAAACTCCTCCCAAAAGGTATCCGCGCCCCGATCCAGCATCCCGCCCCAATAGCTCTTGATTGAGGCCAGCACCAATGGAAACTGTCCCAACTTTGCCAGAGCTTCCAGCTCATAAAATTTAAAATATGGTGTAGTAATTGCTGTTACGGCATCGTTTAACAGCACCTGTTTTAAAATGCTTGCCGTCTCCGCTTCGTTTGCATAGTCAAATAATACCGCAAAAATATTCGGATGCCTGCTGACCTTTCGTCTTCCGGAAGTAAAGCTGTCGATAAAGGCTCCCTGCTCGCCGTCCCAGTAAAACGCCCGGATATTTTCTAACAGTTTTCTCTGTTTTTGCCGATAGTCGGATGAAGACGATATCCCCAGTACCGTTTCTACTTCTGCCATTGTCTGATAGCTTCTAGCCAGTAAAAACTGCTCGGCGCTAATAGGTCCGTTCTTATCCAAATCCGCCCAGTCAATAAAGACCCAATCGCCCGGTCTGCCATACAGGAAACCATGCTCGTCCAACTGATGTTCCAGATAGCCCATCATAGATTTCATTTTAGGATACACCATTTCTAAAAACTCCCGATCCCCGGTCATCTGATAGAACTGCTCCATCCCCATCAGCCAATACATGGAATAATCCAAAATCCCATTGATATGCTGAGTAATCGGATCGGATCCACGCAGAGCCAGCAGCGTCCGTTTGCAGATTTCTTCGTCAAAAAACAGATATTGATTGATAAAATAACTCTGATACGCATCACCTGACCAAATATAGCGGTCACGCTTGATTCCATCCAGGAAAAAGATGCCGCTTGCCAGACGGAACGTCCTATCCGCTACCTGCCAAATTTCATTTAACCGCTCGTCCGAGCTGGCAAAGCTTGCCCGAACCGGAAAGTCTACATATTTATAATCTGCCCGGATATGGCACTTTTTGGCGTGTTCCCTTTCCGGAATAAACAGATAACGAAAGGCACGCAGTCTGGTACGATAGCCGCCTAGCGTCCCCTTCTGCTCCGCCTGTTTTGGCACTGGAGCATATTCTCTTTTCCCGCCAAACGCATCATACTCCATATCCAAATCAAGGCGCTGCTTCAAATAGCACATTTCCACATCCAGAGCCTCTTGCCTGGACTCCCCATAGCATAGCGTCAAAGTCCCGGTTCCCTCAGGATACGAAATAAGGATTTCCGCTGTCAGCTCCCGTCCAAAATCAAAAAGCAGCCCGCCGTTTACCTCCTCGATCCGCGTCGGCTCTACTCTCTGCGAAGTATATTCAAAGACACGCGGATTCTGGGTCGGCTTTGTATACATAAGATTCCAGCCAGCTTTGATCGGAGTCTCTATCTGATCCGATACATACCAGCCGGCGCCTGACTGTATCTGCTCTCCCTCTACCAGCACACAAGGAAAAGCTGCCACGTCACAGACAATGATATCCAGCCCGCCCTTTCCAGCCGGACAGGTAATCGTCCCCATCGGATGCTTTTCCTCTGCATAAAATATGCCGTCCTTTAGCCGTTCCGCCGGAATCCAAGGCGGCGGATCCGCCTGCCTGCGTACATTCACATACCCCCGTCCAAGAGCGGTTATCCGTACCTGCGTCTCCTGCTCTAGCTGATACTCGTAGGAAAATTTCACACAATGATGATATTGTGCCGCTTTCCAATTTGCCGGCCAAAAGAAGCCTCGCTCCTCTCGGTCAAAGTTCTGGCACAAACTATGATATAATTCAAAATCACCAGGATACCAAATCCAATTTGCCATATTCCTGCTCCCTTCCTTTTCTGATCTGCCTCTCGGCTTGGTTCGTTAAACTTATGTTCTTTTATTGTAAATCCTCTTTGCCTCCTTAGACAATGCCGCCGGACAAGGGAAAGGCTTCCCTTCTGTGCCGAAAAACAAGAATTCCCCTATTTTATCCGCCTTCTCCAAAAGTTCCCCAGGTAGTAGCAAAATCCCCCCAGTATCCCCCCTGCCGTATTGTAAAATAAATCCGCTATCTGGAAGGTTCCTAATCTTAATAGAAGCTGAAGCAGTTCAATCGTCAGGGAAAACAGGAATGCACATCGCATCGAGGCTCCAATCACCCGTTTCAGACTCAATCTATGGGGCAAATTCTTTTGCTCCTGCACACTTTCTGCTTCCTTTTAGATCG
>CAJUFW010000006.1:0-5062 GCA_910585655.1 uncultured Lachnospiraceae bacterium | reverse complement strand
CTTCCTTTTCCAGTTTTAACTCCTTTGAGAAGCTCCAAAGCAGCAGCGCAGTAAACGGAACCAACAGCATCACATTTTCAATCGATTCTGCAGTCAGGTTCCCTTCTATATCATAAAGCGTCCAGCCGCCCATCACATTACACAACGGATTTGCCCACATGTTCCGGTTTAAAAGGGTTTTCATTAAAATCATCACTGTAAAAAAAGCCAACAGCAGGATTCTGCGAAACTGCGAAGTCTGGCGAAATGCTGTCAACCACCCTTTGACTGCTCCTTTCCAGCCATGCTCTTTCGCATAAAGCCAAAAAAACATAAAAAGAACTGCCGCTAATACAGAAAACCAAAACGGCTCATAAAGGGCGGTCAGCACATCCGTAATAATCATATTGACAATAGACATATCAGCTCCTCTTTCCTACCTAAAACAGACTGTTCTTCCTGCAATTTCTCTTGCCGGTTTTCATATTGTGATTATATACACAATATGATTTTACCATTTTTTCGGTTATAGTCATATTACAAACTCGGTTCGTCAAAACATCGGAAAGGAGATTTCTATGATCGACTATACGCCTTTATGGGAAACTATGAAAAGGAAAAACATCTCACAATACCAACTACTCCAAGAGGGAATTGACAACAAAACCTTAGACACTCTGAAAAATAACGGAAATATTACACTTTACACGGTAGAAAAAATCTGTCGGATCTGTGATTGTACACCAAACGAGGTCTTTCGTTTTATCCCTGACGAACCAGTACAGGCAAAACCGGCAGAAGAGAAAAAAGCTCCAAATGACTAAAAAAGCGTATCTGTTGTCGTAGCCCTGCTTCAAAGGGTTGCGGCAGAGGTCTCTTTTTTATTTTTTAGCTTCCTCTCTACCTTTTCCGGCACCCTAATCAAACCCATTTCCCAAAACAAGCTGTAAATATAGGAAATCCCAAATATCTGCCCGATTGCCTTAGGTCCGCTATATTCCGGGATAACAGGCGTGTGTTCCTGCGTACCGGCTGCCATTTCTTCTAATATCTTATGAAAAGCCAGCAGCACGGAGCTTTTTGTCAGCGTTTTGCTTCCCTCCTTACGGGATATCAACAGCTCCCCACTATACTCTCCGTTCCGCTTCCGTTTTATGGTATAACAAAACGGCAATCCTGAAGTAGTATAAAACGGATAATTCTGATAAGCAAGTATCGTCTGCCAAAGTAACGTATCTATATCTTCCTGGTGTTCCCGCAATCCACAATGCAAATGCTCTAATGCCTCACTACGTTTCTTATCGTATCTAACATCCTCTTTACCGCAAAAATCCTCCGCCATGTTCCATAACTCCTCTCCTTTATACTGCCGGAATCGCTTTCTGCCTCTATTTTAACATCAATCGATTTGGATTTGCAATCTTTTTTCCTATAGCTTCATAATTGCCGCTTTTTATATTGTGATTATATACACAATATCCATCTATTTTCTTTTCAGGCATAATCATATTATAAGACCGGGCATCCATTTTGGGATACGATACGGATAAGCAAAAACGTGGCGAAAAAACGCCGGAAAGGAACATACTATGATTGATTTTACACCTTTATGGGAAACCATGAAAAAAAAGGGAATTTCCCAATATCATCTACTAAAGAGCGGAATTGATAACAAGACATTAGACACCTTAAAAAATGATCGTAACATTACGCTTCTTACTTTGGAAAAGATCTGTCGTGCGTGTAGCTGTACTCCAAACGACGTAGTATGCTTTGTAGAACGACCAAGCAAGGAGGAAAACGAGAACGAAGAGCCATAAAAAACACAGGAAAAATGCTTAGAAAAAGCAAAGAAGAAACAAAGGAAAAGGAGAACTCTAATGCCACCAGATTACCTTTTTACGACCTTATCTGCATGCGCCAGTCCCGGCGATAAAGAGAAATTTACACGTCTTTATCAAGCTTACGGCTCTGATATGTATCAGCTCGCATATTCCATTCTCTTAAATCATACTATGGCAGAGGACGCTGTACATGACGCCTGTATCAAGATGATGCGCCGCCTAGACAGCATTCACGAAGAAGATATCGCCCGGACAAAAAGCTTTCTTAAAACCATCGTTCGTAATACAGCTCTTACCATGAAGAAAAAAGCCCAAAAGGAGCTTCCCTGTGAACAAACAGCCTTTGAAACTCTACTGTCAAAAGAATCTCCCCAAAAAGAACTGACGTCGCCGGAAATTCAGTTCTTAGATAAAGATTTAACAAGCTATCTCCGGCAGTTTATAGATGATTTAAAGCCGCAGGAACGAGATTGTATCGATTTGTTTTACTTTCACAACCAAAGTGCCGCCCAGATAGCAGACATTTTAGGAATTTCTCATGCGGCTGTCAGAAAACGGCTGCAACGAGGCAGGGAAACACTCTGGAAACGGTTAAAACAAGAAGGTCTTCTTTAATCTCCCTATCACCTGTAACATTAAAATAACCAGTCTTTATTGCCGAATTTTATATTGTGATTATATGCACAATACTCTTTTACTTGCTTTTCGGGCATAATCATACTATAACACGATTAAATGGCGAAAGAAAAAGCGCCGGAAGGGAGATTAAAATGATTGATTTTACACCTTTATGGGAAACAATGGAGAAAAAGGGCATCTCACAGTATAAGCTGTTGAAGGGTGAAATTGACAACAAGACGCTGGATACCCTAAAAAATAATGGGAATATTACGCTTCTTACCCTGGAAAAAATCTGTTGTGCCTGTGATTGTACACCAAATGAGGTCGTACGTTTTGTAAATGAAGAGCCGCAAGAGCCTATTCAAATAACGCTGTAGTTGTATTTTTGCAAGAGGGCTGCCGCACTAAGAAAAACAGATACAAGATTTAGTGAGATTTGATTCCAAAACAATACGATATCTTGTATACTCCATCCTTATTGCGAAAGCCCCGTTTTATCTGTAGCTTTTTTGCTACTATAACTTCTTTTTAAGCCTCGTACTCAAACACCCGGAAATACAAAGCCTCCGGCATTGCCCCTATCGTCGCGTCGCTTGAAGCCTCGTCTCCGTTTAAAATACGTCCTCTCTTCCAGACGCCGTTTATATAACGTCCTTCTTCCTTCCGTTCGATTTCCACTTCCATTCCGCTGCCTTCTTTTGCCTGAAGCCCTACACGGATTCTCGTACCAACTACGACAAATTCCCAGTCGGAAAGCTGAATCAAAAATCCCCCGCTTACCGGCTCTCCCGCTGGCTTTGGCGGCTGAAACGGTCCGAAGCCTCCCATTCCATAGGAAACCCGTACGTTAAAATGCGGAAGTTTAATCGTCGTTCCCTTATCATGATACTCCAGGAAACCATAAATCCGCCCTTCCTCATGCGCCTTCTGTACAAGCTCCTCCATATTTGCCACCAGCTCATAAGCCGCTCCTAAAGCCTGCCCTGCTGCCGCGTCTGTCTGCATGGCGGAAGCGGTAATATTAAGCTGTGCCAAAAGCTGGGCATCGAGCGTCTTAGCGGTACCTGCCATATCCTCTATACCAAACGGTGCAAAGCAAAGCGCATTATGACGACCTACGGCATAGAAGTAAAACGGAATGGCATCCGCACTCTGGCGTACCTCTGGGATAAAGAGCGGATTCCCCTTTGCGGCATATTCGTCACAGACATCCCGGTAATTCTCCACATAAATATCAGGTGCAAAAAAATCTATGGCAGGCGCTGCCAGCCTCCACATTTCACACATTTTAAACTGTGGTCCGCCCGACGGATAGCTGCCCGGGTTCCACGGATACTGCTCTAACCAGGCATTGACATACATCGGAATCGGATACTCCCTTTTCCCGGCAGAAGCAATCGTCTCGACCGCCTGCCCATAATGCCACGCCATAAACTGCTCGTCTGCATCCCCGCCAAACGCTTCTGTCCAGGATCCGCTTACGCCAAAGTGTTCTGCCACTGCCGCCGGAATTTCCCTGGCGAATTCCTGATCGGCATAATCGGAATGATCTCTGGCGGAACCCAGAACGCCGATCTCGTTTTCTACCTGCATGGTAATCACGGTAGATTCCGCCTCGTCGATCTCCCGGATATGCTTCATTACCGCAGCATATGCCTTAGCGTCTGCCTGTACCGCCTCCTGACACAAGGGAGAAATAATCCTCATTTTCCCGCCCATATAGCCTAAATTCTGCCCTGACGCCGGACGTACCTGAAAGAAACGCTTCTGATCATTCTTTACCCAACCCGGCACGTATGTAGACGCACTATTTTTCCACAATCCGAACCATAACAGCACCAGACGCACTTTCTCTCTTCTTGCCTGCTCCACCAGCCCGTCAATGAGAGTAAAGTCAAACACTCCCTCCTCCGGCTCCACACATTCCCAGTAAATCGGCGCTACCACGCAATTTAAATGAAGCTGACGCAGCGCCGGCCAAACCTGTTCTTCCATATACTCTAAAGAAGAGGAGCTGGAATTATGGATTTCACCGGATCTTGCATAAAATGGTTTGCCCTGCACATAAAGCCTGGTCATACCGTGTTCTTTTTTTAAATAGGGAATTGACATAAAAAAATCCTCCTTCTTACCATTGATAAATTTTTTTGATAACATCGTTAATTATAGATAATATAGAACTTCTAAAAAAGAAAACAGCTTTTAATTCATTCTATTTTATTCTACAATTCATTCCATTTTTTCTTTACTTGAATAAATCTCTTTTATTTTACTTAGTATTTTATCATACGTCAAGCTATTTTTATTCTAAATCAATGAAATTTCTTATTGAAAATAGAATGTATTTCTGCTATTATTATGGCATGATTTTTACCAGTAAAATCAAATCCCAAGCAGAAAAGGATCTTTCTTAACATGAATACAAGAAAAAACGCCAAGTATCTTCAAATTGCCGACGCCATCCGTCAGAACATTCAAAGCGGCATCCTTCCGCCAGACAGCAAGCTTGCTATCGAAGATACTCTAATGGAACAATATCAAGCCGGGAGGAACACCGTCCGTCATGCAGAGATCGGAAGAGCGTCGTGTAGGGAAAGAGTGTGTCAGTACGTGTAGAT
>CAJUFW010000005.1:20519-45468 GCA_910585655.1 uncultured Lachnospiraceae bacterium | reverse complement strand
AGCCCCCTCCTATTTTCATTATAGGCTGTGATAACCCTTCATGATTCGTTGAAAATCTTATAACAAAGACCTACAAGGGCAACAATGAATGTGCAGAATAAAAGTAAGTCCTGATATGTTACATACATTGCTTTGCCCTCCTTTCCTAATCTGGAGGACATTTATATACCCTCCGAAGAAAAAAGAGGGGTAAAGCCGCCTTTGGCTCTATGGTTTCCCATAGTGACAATATAACACATTTTCTGGCATTATGCAACAAGAATTTCTGTCGGAATTCCATTAGAACGAAAAAATACTTCGTATGAAGCTGTATCTCCTTGCCCGCTTTCTAATAATAAAAATTCTATTTTGCCAGACAGTTCTATTCCTATAAAAAGTAAGAATTCAAATATTTCACAAAATATCCGCAAAGCCAGTAAATACAAAGTATTCAGCAAATCTCATCCAATCGATACGGCGTAGCCTGATACACATAGTAATTCAACCAATTTGTATAAAGGGTATTGGCATGAGCCCGCCACCGCAGCAGCGGTCGCTCTTTATCCTGATCCTCCGGGTAATAATTTTTGGGCATGGAAATCTCAAGCCCTTTTTCCAGATCACGATGATACTCCCGATCTAACGTCACACGGTCATATTCCGGATGCCCCAGCACAAAAATCTGCCGACCATCTTTAGACATGCAGATAAATACGCCTGCTTCTTCGGAAGCAGCCAAAATCATCAGTTCCTCTATCTGCTCAATGTCCTCCCGGTAAATGGCGGTATGTCTGGAATGGGGAGCGAAAAAGAGATCGTCAAAACCCCTTACCAACGGTGTCCTCCGATTGTAGACTTTATGCTCATATACCCCGAAAATCTTTCCTTCGAGTACATGCTTGCGTATGCCGTAGTGATAATATAAGCCCGCCTGCGCTCCCCAGCAAATATGAAACGTAGATGTCACATGCGTACGGCTCCAATCCAGGATCTCTGTCAGTTCCGACCAATAAGCCACCTCTTCAAACGCCATCTGCTCCACAGGCGCTCCAGTGATAATCAAACCGTCAAATTTCTGTTTCTTGATCTCCTCAAATGTCAGATAAAATTTATCCAGATGGCTAGAAGGCGTATTTTTTCCAACGTAACTGCTCGTAGTCAGAAATGTCACGTTGACCTGTAAGGGCGTATTGGAAAGGCTACGTAAAAGCTGTACCTCTGTATCTTCCTTCAGCGGCATCAGATTTAAAATCGCAATCTCTAACGGACGGATGTCCTGTACTGCTGCCACCCGCTCATCCATCATAAAAATGTTTTCATCCTCTAAGATTTTCTTTGCCGGTAAATTACTCTGCACCTTAATCGGCATACCGTCCACCCCCTGTTTTTATCTGCGCAGACATTATTCCTCGTCCGATACCTCTTCCGGAACTGCGTCCTGCTTTGCTTCCAGCTTTAAAAATTCCTCTTCTGTGAGAATCGGAATCCCCAGCTCCGCTGCTTTTTTATTTTTAGAAGAGGAGGAAGTATTGTCATTGTTGATCAAATAGCTTGTCTTATTGCTGACTGAGCCTGTCACCTTGCCGCCTCTTCTTTCAATATATTCCTTTAAGGCATTGCGGTTTTCAAACTGTACCAAGCTGCCCGTAATCACAAATACCTTTCCGGAAAGCGGCTGTTCCTCTTCCTGAACTTCCTGCTCTAGCTCTACCTCTCGAAGCAAGTCTTCTATCGTCTGGCGGTTCTTTGGAGATCGGAAAAAAGTCACTACACCTTCTGCCAGAATCGGTCCGATTCCGTCGATCTCCGTCAACTCCTCTGCCTCCGCTTCCATAATCCGATGGATGTCTCCGGAAAAATGACGGGAGAGCAGTTTCGCTCCGGCAAGACCTACCCCCGGAATCCCCAGGCTGTAAAGCAGACGTACCAGCGTTGTATGACGCGCTTTCTCAATCGCTTCACAAAGCTTCTGATAGGAGCGTTCTCCAAAACCCTCCATTTCTGTAATCACTTCGCCATGCTCCTTGAGGCGGAACAAATCAGCCAGATCATGCAAAAGGTTCCGCTCCATCAGCTTTTCAATGGTAGCTTCTGACAATCCTTCTATATCCATCGCATCCCTGGATACAAACAGGGACAGACCTTTCATTTTCTTTGCCATACAATCCGGGTTGATGCAATAGAGTACCCGTACGTCATTTTCCTGGCGCACCTCCGTCTGACCGCCGCATACCGGGCAGCTCTCCGGCGGCTGACAGCTTCCGCTCTCTGTCAAATTTTCTGCAATCTGCGGAATGATCATATTGGCTTTATACACCTGTATCCGATCTCCGATTCCCAATTTGAGACTTTCCATAATACTGACGTTATGGACACTCGCTCTTGATACGGTCGTCCCCTCTAACTCTATCGGATCAAAAATAGCAACCGGATTGATAAGCCCCGTCCGGGAAGCGCTCCACTCTATTTCCCGCAAGATGGTTTCCGCTGTTTCATCCTGCCATTTAAACGCCAGAGAATGCCGCGGAAATTTGGACGTCCTGCCCAGACTGATTCCATAGTCGATATCGTTATAAGTCAGTACCAGACCGTCCGACGGAATATCATAGTTTAAAATCCGCTCTGAAAATCCGGCTACAGATTCGGCTACGGTTTCTGCCGTCACCAGTTCATGCTCTACTACCTCAAAACCTTGTTCTGTCAAAAAAGCCAACTGCTCCATCCTTGCATTATGAAACTCCACCTCGTCCGCCGTCAGCAGCTCATAGGCGCAAAAATTTACGCTTCGCTTCGCCGTAATCTCCGTATTGAGCTGCCGCACGGAGCCACTACACAGATTTCTTGGATTTTTATACCGTGCCTCTGCATTCTCGATTTCCTCATTCAAGCGTTTAAAATCCGAATAGTGAATCACTGCCTCGCCGCGGACGGACAAATTTCCTTTATAGGGAATCTGCAGCGGCAGATTGACAAATGTTCTGGCATTTGGCGTCACCACCTCGCCGATCTCACCGTTTCCGCGGGTCAGTGCCTTTACCAATTCTCCGTTTTCATAAAACAGTACAATCGTCAGCCCGTCCAACTTCCAGGAAAGCACTCCCTCCTGTTCTTTCAGAAATTCTTCCAGTACCGTGACCTCCTTGGTCTTATCCAAAGAAAGTCTCGGCTCACTATGGCGTTCCTTCGGCAGCTCGCTGACAATTTCATAACCCACCTTTTTCGTCGGACTCCCTGCCAATACGATTCCTGTCTGCTCCTCTAAAGATACCAGCTCGTCGTATAAGCTGTCGTACTCCAGATTACTCATAATCTCCCGGCTCTCCTGGTAATAGGCACGAGCCGCTTCATCTAGCTTTTGTATCAGCTCTTTCATTCTTATTCTATCTGCGCTCATCTTTTCCCTCCAAATCCTCTAAAAGTCCCAGCCTTTTTAACAATTCCCGTTTCTCTGCCTCTGTAACCGGTCGCCACTCTCCTACGGGCAGTTTTTCCAGTCGAATGTTCATAATTCGTATCCGTTTCAGACTTCTTACCCGATATCCGAACTGCTCGCACATCCGCCTGATCTGACGATTCAAGCCCTGTGTCAATATAATCCGAAACGTGCGGTTTCCTACCGCGTCCGCCCGGCATGGCTTTGTCCTCTGCTCTAATTCCGGCAGCCAGACGCCTTCCTGTATGCCTTTTAAAAACTCTTTCGTCAAGGGTTTGTTGACCGTAACAATATATTCTTTCTCGTGTCCGTAGCGGCTCCGCAACAGCCGCTCCGTCAGTTTTCCGTCGTTGGTCAGTAAAATCAAGCCTTCTGAATCTTTATCCAGCCGTCCTACCGGATAAATTCGCTCTTCATATCCGATATAATCGACGATCGTATTCGGCGCTTTGGGATCGGCTGTGGTACAGATAATTCCTCTGGGCTTATGAAAAGCCAGCAAAACCTCTTCCGGTTTTCCCGCCACAAGACTTCCCTGGCAGATAACCTCCTGTCCTGGCAGCACCCGGATACCGGGAACGGCTCTGATTCCATCTATCAAAACCTCTCCGGCTTCAATCAGCCGATCCGCTTCCCGTCTGGAACAAACTCCGGCTTCACTTAAATATTTATTCAGGCGGACGCCTTCCTTTTCCTCTGCCACACTCATACACCTCCCCGACTTTTTATGTTTGTTTTAAGCCCTTTACATACAATCAGGGTGCCACAAATAAGTGCGGCACCCTTTTTCTTCCTTGCTGCTTTTTTGTTTCTTTCTCCTATTGCGACTCATCCGCTTTTTGAAGTTCCTCGTAATATTCCGCTAACTGACCGTCATTTTTTACTTCTTCGGCAAACTTACGGTTCACGTCCTGAATCAGCTTCGCTACGTCCTCTCGCTCTCTGTCCGCCGTAAGCTGCGCCTCGACTTCCTCCGATACTTCTCCCATCGTAATCATCATTTTTCCGGCGTCATTCGTCCGAATGTAAAATCCGTCCAAACCGCTCACTAAAGTATCAATCTCTTTGACTTTTACTTCACTGTAAACATAGACCATAAAGGAACCTTCCTCCGGTCCGGCTAACGTATAACAATCAATCGTCTGATACTCCTCAATCCGCTCCGTCCGACGCTTGACATCATTCATATCCAAATATGAAACATCATCTACCAAATCTGCTAACTTCTTTTCATCTCCTGCCAGCTTCGCATTCAGATAAGCCGTAATCAGCTCATTGATCTCCGGATAAGCATTCTTTTCTAATCCATTTTCCTTCGTGATTGTCTCTACTGCCCCTTCTTCGTTTTCCTTCCCACCGACGGCAGACGAAGTAGTCCCGTCTATATCCGGCAACTTGGTTTCAGAATCTCCCTCTTCGCCTGGCTTCTCTTCATTTTCTTCCGAATCTTTTTCTACTTTTGTAGACTCGTCCATCGTAGCAAGTCTGGTTGTCCACGTAATCATGCCAATGCCCATCACAATTAAAGATACCGTTACCGCAATCTTTTTATATCGAAATCTCATATTGATATTAACCTCTTTCTCAAACAAACACTGTAAATTAGCAAGTTTCTTTCCCTGGTTCCCGTCTTTTCCGTTTCATTCTGTACCTAATCATAACAAATACCACCGGGAAAATCAATGACACATTCTTCCTTATGTAACATTTTCGTAATATTTCTATTCTACCTATTTTTCTGCTTTTTTCTCTGTTCCTATACAAACGAAAATGTCCTCCGCAGACAGCGTTCCTGCGAAACAAAAAGACTGCTACTTCATAGACACACTCTATCTACGCTGCAACAGTTTCCCTTCAAATGCACCTGACAGGATTCGAACCTGCGACACCTGGCTTCGGAAGCCAGTGCTCTATCCAGCTGAGCTACAGATGCGGATAAGTCTTCTACTTCTGTATGATCTGCCCAAATCATGGTCTTTATTATAATATACTTTTTCTCATTTGTAAAGAGGAATTTTTAAAAACATTTTTTGAGATTCAAGTCCCGTATACTCCATCTTAGAATCCCATTATTTCCAGTTATCAAGCAGCAGGAGGAAACATCCCCCTGCTGCTTTGCAGGATTCTTATTTATTTTACTACGGTAATGCTTTTGATCACCGGCTGATGCTCGGTCGCTACCAGGTTCATTCCTTCATCTGCAAACGGATACTGCAATACCTCTTCCACAATTTGATCAACGATTTCTATCCCCTCTGTTACATAGCCGAAAGCCGCATATTCTCCGTCTAAGAAAGTGCTGTCTTCCTGTACAATAAAAAACTGGGAGCTGGCGCTGTCCATTGCGCTGCTTCTCGCCATCGAAATCGCTCCTCTGGTATGAGAAAGCGAATTTTCCACACCATTGGCTGAAAATTCCCCTTTGATCGTTTCATCGGAACCACCCATTCCGGTTCCCTCCGGATCGCCGCCCTGAATCATAAAGCCACTTACGATTCTATGAAAAGTCAATCCGTCGTAAAAATCCTCTTCTACCAGCTTTAAAAAGTTTTCCACGGTAATCGGCGCCGCTTTTCTGTCCAGTTCCAGCTTAATCGTACCATAATCTTCAATTTCGATTTCGACTTGAGGCTTCGTATTTTTCCCGCAGCCGGAAAGCGCCAAAGCTGCTACCAGCACCAGTGTCAAAAGCAATGCCACCCTACTTAATTTCCTACTCTTTTCGTGTCTCATCATTTCCTCCGTTCTGCCGCCAGACAGACAATCTACCAATTTATCTTTGATTTTTGTTCCTGTCTGGGTATGGCTTCTTTTTTGTTTTATTGTTCATTCAAATATTGTAAAATCCCCAAATGGATCGCCCACGCCACCTTTTCCTGATAGCTCTCCTCCTGCAGCAGCGCTGCCTCGTCCGGATTGGATAAAAAGCCGCATTCTACAATAGCAAAAGGACACTCCGTCTTTTTCAGCATGTAGTAGCTGTCATTTGCCTTTGCCATTCGATGGTTCCCGTCTTTTAGCGTAGCTTTTAACTGATCTTGTAACAGTTCTGCCAACACTTTTCCTTCTCCGGAATTCCCATGATAGAATACCTGCGCTCCACGGGAGGAGCTTTCGGTAAAGCTGTTTTGATGGATACTGACAGCCAAATCCGCTCCCGCTCCGTTTACCTGCTGCACCCGGTTGCGCATATCGGAATTTTTCTTACTGCCCTCTCCGCTCCCAGAAAGCCCCTCGTCCTTCTTTCTGGTCATCACTACAGTTACGTCATTTTGCTCTAAAAGAGCCTTTAGTTTTAAAGAAATCGCCAGGTTGATATCCTTTTCCAATACCTCGCCCACGCCGACTTTTCCCGGATCAAAGCCTCCATGCCCTGGATCGATAACCACCAGCCAACGCCCCTTTTTCACCTCGGTTTCGCTAATAGCCGTATAGACGCTTTTTGCGGATAAAATCGCCGCTGCTAAAAGCACCAGGACTAACGGCAGTAACAACCGTTCTTTCCTTGCCTGGAGCAAGTTTCCTGCCTCTTGCCTCTCCTCCTGGCTGTTGTTCTGTTTCATAGACATCCCGTCATTTCGGTTTTTTATTATTCTATGAAACCAGTCCTAATTCCATTCCAAAAGCTTCTCTAAGAGCCATTTGCTTACTGATTTTTCCAGTTTTGGATTTCTCTCCAAACCGCTTCCCGCTCCAGTCCCAGCTTCCAAAAGGCAACCCCGCCTACCGGATATCCGGAAACCACCTCCAGCTTGGTTGCCATAGAACGCTCTTCCTCCAGCCAAATCCGGTAAGTCGTTCCGTCCAAACGGTAGGAACCATAATATTGCCCGGTTTCTTCGTCCCAGACCGGCGTAACTTCCTGCTCACTTAAAAGATTTTGCCCTGCGTTCATGGAACAAGCTTCCGAAGAAAGCCCGCCGCCCTCCTGCTCCTTCCAAAGACGGGTATAAAACGGCAGCCCTACCACCAGCTTTTCTACCGGCACTTCCTCAAGCGTCGCCGTAATCCCCCGCTCCACCCAGGAGCGTGAGGAAACCGAACCTGCCTCCGGAGAGCCTGCGTAATGCTCATCATATGCCATGACCATCACATAATCCGCTAAAATGCCCTGCTCCGCCCGGTCATAAAACGCGGTATGCGCCATCGGTACATAATTATCTACCGACAACACAATTCCTTCGTTTCGACATGCCACAGACAATTCCCGTAAAAATTGGATATATCCCCTGCAATTCTCCGCCGTAATATTCTCGAAGTCGATATTGATACCATCCAAGTCATAGGTATAGATAAAGTAAAAGAGGTTGTTAATCAAATTTCGCCGACCGCTCTCACTGCCGAAAATCCAGTCATAATCGATTCCTTTGGTAAAATCATTGACGACCGGCCAGACCTGTATCCCACGGCTGTGCGCCAGTTTTACATAGTCCTCATTCGCTAAGGTAGTCAGCTTCCCGCTGCTATCCTCAATGCCAAACCACGTCGGCGAAATCACGTTGACCCCCTCTGTCTGCTCCAGCTTGTCCGCCAGATAGGAATTGGCAGTCTGATTAAAAACCTGATGCCAGACCAGAACAATCGGCTCGCTCTGCTCTACCGAAGTATAGGACTCCCTTTGGTCGGCAGCTCTTTTGGCAAATTCCTTTTGAACCACGGTTTCTTCCTGCAAATGCTTTTTACGGGCATACCCCAGTACGCCGTCAGCCGTCAGTACCTGGTCAAACCCCTTCTCCTCCTCAGAAAGCACCAGAACCTGCTCTCCTTCCGGCAACTCCTTTAAAATCTTGCCTTTTACATCCGGTTCTGTCCGCACCTGGGTATCCCGACCGGTTTCTTTTTGCATATAGTCCATCGTCTTTGCAAACAGTGTCAATCGCCCCGGAATCCCTGCCGCTCCTGATTTTGTAAAAACAGCCTCTACATCCACCTCTTGGATCAAGAAATCCAAAGCAATCCAGACGCTGCCCTCTGCCTCCCTTGCCACAGGATACCCCATTTCCTGGGACACCTCATTTACGGTATAGGAGGTACTGCCAAGCGGATAGCAAAAAACCTGCGTAGGAGTCGTCAGCAAAACCAGATCGTCATAGCCGTCCAAATACAGCCTTGGAAGAAATAGCTCCTGTACCATTTCAAAAGGCAGATACACGCCTTCCTCAAACAGTCTGGCACGCTCCTGACTCAGTTCTGCGTCGAGAAGAATCACCACCTCATCCTCTTCTGCTTCATAGTACCGTCCCAGGCTCATAACCTCTTTTGTCGGAGTATTCCGCTCTACCCAAATACCAATCCGAAAAGCCAGCGCCAGGGCAGCGGCTACCACAATCACCAATATCCCTCCTAGTATTATCTGTCGTTTCTTCATTGTTACCTCCCTCGTATCTGTGTTGTCCAAAAAAGATGGTATACCGTCCTCTGACAGTATACCATCTTTTTTTCTGGATGTCATATTATTTCTTTATTAAGTTTTTGGAAATTAATCCGGATGATATCGCCATAGTCATCATCCTCGACATCCATCATATAACTGCTATCCTCCATCAAAAGCCCAAATTCCGGCGCTCCGGACAGCTTTTTTCCGTCTTTGTAAATTGCCGCTCCTTTTCCCCACGCATCACACAAGCGTTGTAGTAGATAACGGGTTCTTTCTTCCATTTGTATTCCCCTCTCTAACCGGGAAAGCATGGGATAGGTGCGTCTTTTCTAAACCTCTCTGGCTATCGGTGATATACTGCTTCCAAATTCCCTGGCATAAAGGACTGCTCCTTCTACTGCCATACTTTCCCGATTATTTTTTTGTTTGGTTCCTCTTGGCTTATCCAAAGCGGGAACCCTGTTCCGGCTGCGCCAGAAGCTGTGCAAAAATTTTTCCGGCACGGGCAGACGGACGACAGATATCCCCCTCCCAGGGAAAACAGATTCCTGCTCCTTCTGCCTTCCTGCTCTGCTTTTCTGTATTCAGGTTATAAAAATAGTGCCAGCGGCTTTGTCTGTGAGTTTCTTTCTCCCTCATTTGAAACTGTTCCAATTCGTCCAGCCTCCATTCGGTTAATTGCGCTACCACTATTTTATCTTTACAACGTAAATACTCCGCCAGACATTCCTCGAACTCGCAGCCAAAATCAATCACATAATATCCATACTCCTCGTTTAAAAGCTCGGTCAAGCCCTCTGCCGTTATATCCGGGAACAAATCTACTTTTCCGCCAAAGCCGCTGCCGCAGGCAGGAGGTTCTTTGTTTGCCGTTCGTCTCAAAAACCTGTTGCAGTCGCCATGACGGTTGTATTCCAGATAGGCGATTGGCTCTCCCGTCGCCTCTGCCAGATAAAAGGTCAGCAAAAGACTGATATGGGTAACACCGGCTCCTGGATGTGTCCCTACTACTCCAATCACCCGCTTGCCCAAGGAGACAATCTGTTTCGTTCTTTTTCCCTTTTCTGACCGCTCTAATCCCTCTAACGCCTTGAGCAGTTGCTTCATGTCCTGCCGGCGTCCTTTCTCCGGCTGTAAGCAGCCTCTGACAATTTTCCATAGTTTTCTGGTACAGCCATACCGTCCGTTCTCCCCTTTTTGCAGAGAGCCGGAAAAAACAGTGCCTGTGATAAGAAAATACATAAGGCTGCCAATCCCATAAATATCGCTATACGCCCCGGCTGCCCCATCCTGGTACAGCTCTGGAGGCGCGTAGCCTCCCGTCCCCAAATACAATTCCTGTCTGGGGCGTACTTCCCCCGGCTTTTCTGCCTGGACGGCTGAACCAAAATCGATCAGCCGAATCTTCCCGTCAGAAAATAGGACATGCTCTGGTTTCAGATCCAGATAATAAATTGGCGGCTCCTGTTGGTGCAGATATTGGATGATGTTACAGATTTGCAGTGAAATATGAACAATCTGATGTTCCTTTAATCTATCAGAAAGAACCATGTTCTCAAGAGATCTACCTTCGATAAACTCTTCGATCAAATAAAGATATTGATCGTCTTCCTCCACATCGTAAAGATACGGTACACCCGGATGCTTTAATCTTCCTAGTATTTCCGCTTCGCCTGCAAGCTGCCTATAAAAAGGATGACTTTTCCTGATACGCTTGATCACTCGCTTTGTCTGCAGCTTCACATGCTCTGCCAAAAACACTTCTCCGCTGCCCGCTCCTCCCAGCATTGTTTCAATATGGTATTTTCCCGACCAAATAATAGGCAAATATCCCCCTTTCCTGTCTCCTGCCATTATTATACAGGAACTTTATTCCAATTTCAACCATAAGTTTCTTGTTATTATAACGAAATTCCAGATGTTTTTTGTAACATTTTGACGGTACGATTCTCCAATTATTTACAAAACTGTTTATTATTGATATGGAATTAAAGATTGACTTTATTCGCTTTTTCCCTTATACTCTAAACAAACGTAACAGTTCAGACTGCAATCTATTTGGAAAGGATGTGATTCCATGCGGCTGGAAAAGCTAAGTGAAAATCAAATTCGCTGTACTCTTGACCGAGAGGATCTGGTAACAAGAGGACTACGTTTAAGCGAACTGGCTTACGGAACGGAAAAGGCAAAAGAACTCTTCCGTGATATGATGCAGCAGGCTTCCTATGAATTTGGATTTGATGCGGAGGATCTCCCATTGATGATAGAAGCAATCCCGGCATCATTGGATCGTCTGATTCTGGTTATTACCAAGGTAGAAGATCCGGATGAATTAGACACCCGTTTTTCCAAGTTTTCACCTGATCCGCTGGCAGAAGGCGATTATGATGATTTCGATGATCCGATTGACGATTTATTAGAATGCCTGGGACACCCGGACAGCTATATGACTACCTCCGAAACAGACTCTGCAGAAGCGGACTTTATCCCGCTTCCGGACTGCCTTGGTCTGCCGACTAATAAGGAGAAGACTGACAGTAAATCAGACGAAAAGCCAAAGCGTAAAACGACGCCGGATATGATGAAGGTCTATACCTTCTCCTCTCTGTCTGATATCAGCACCGCCGCGATTCATCTGATTGATCTTTATCACGGGGAAAATCGCGTATACAAAAATACACATACCGGAACATACCATCTGGTCTTGTTCCGTTCCGGGCATACTACGGAGGAATTCGGCAAGGCATGCAACCTCTTGTCGGAATATGCCCGTCAGGAGCGTACTACTTATGCGACTCTAGCTCATATGGAGGAGCATTATGAGCCGATTCTGCGCCAGGATGCTTTGGCAATACTGGCTGTTTTGTAAGTTGCATCTTGCACGAAGACGGGATGCACATTTGCACGAATGGACGATGTTGCCGGACGGCAACTGCGCTTGGTGCGAGAATTCCACTTTGTGAAATTCTTTTTCATGACAGAAAAAACAGGACGGTTATTATCCGCCCTGTTTTTTTGTTTTGGCACCTTTCTCAGCTCCTGACTTTCCTCTTATCTGGTTGCCAGATAATCATTTAACGTCTCTACCAGATCATCTACATCGATCATATGCACCATTGCCGCTTCCTCTAAGGACTCGCCCTGCGCGGAAGGACATCCTACGCAGTGCATTCCGGCTTCCATCAGAAGCGGAATTGTCCCCTGATCCAAACGGATAATATCTGATATAATCATATCCTTTGTTACCTGAGCCATTGCTGCTACCTCCATTTCTTCACGTTTCGTATCACGCCGCCAAAATGCCAAAGGCATTCTTGAAATAAAGCTTCCCCTCGGATACCTATTCCACATTATAAGCGAAAGCTTTGCTACCGTCAAGGCTCTTCTCACAAATCGCCTTACTCCCCTTCTGCCGCTGGCTCCTCCTCAAAGCTATCGTCCCAATCCTCCTCCCACCAGGAAGCGTCCTCTGGATCCTCTTGGTTATCGCTGTCAGAATCCGGATCTTCTTCCGTTGGGTTCTCTTCTGTACCGTCTCCTAACATATCGTCATCTTCCCCGGAGCTGTCCCAGTCCCCTTCGTCGTCCCAGTCATCACCCCAATCCTCGTCCCAGCCATCATTCCAATCCTCGTCCTCTCCTTCGTCTTCCTCCGGAATATCCTCGATATCATCGTCTATTTCGTCCTCTATCCACGCCTCGTCCTCCATATCATCCTCGCCTGTTTGCTCCTCGTCGTCTGTCAGAGTCTCCTCCGGCTCCTCCTCTGGCGGCGGCAACTCCTCAATCGGCGCCCGCTCCGGCTCCGGAATCTGATAAACCTGCAGCTCTATCGCTTCCTTTTCCTGATGTATCTCTTCCATAAACGTCTTCCAAATCTGCAGCGGTTCCGTCTGCTCCGGAAGGCGTTCCAGCGAACGGGGCAAATCATAGCCTACCCAAACGCTTGTCGTATAATAAGCCGTAAACCCGACAAACCATTTATCCTTTTGATCGTTGGTCGTCCCGGTTTTCCCGGCGCACGGCATCCCATCTAACTTTCCCTTTCGTCCTGTCCCGGCACTCATCGCCTCCAACAGACAAAGATTCATTTTCTCTACTGCTCCCTCCTGATATACGCGCTTCTCCTCCCAGAGTACTTCCGACACCAGAACGGTTCCTTCTGCATCCATTATTTTTAAAATACAGGTAGGCTCTCTGTAAATCCCTCTGTTTTCCAGGGAAGCAAAGGCGGAAGCCATTTCTACCGGGCTTACCCCATGCGTCAGACCGCCAAGCGCAGCCGCCAGATTATAATCGTCCTCTGACAGCCTGGAAAAATTCATTTCAAGCAGGTAAGAAAGCCCTTTGGCTGGCGTTAATTGTTCCAGCAAATCCCATGCCACCGTATTTTTTGAAACAGCTACTGCCTGGAGAAGCGAAATCTGACCGGCATACACACCGTCTGCATTTCGCGGACCATCCTCCCTCTTTTTGTCCTCTGCCATCTCTTCCGGCAAATAGCCCGCTTCAAATGCTGGCGTATATACAACCAACGGCTTAATGCTGCTTCCTGGCTGACGGTAACTCTGAAACGCCCGGTTCAACGTATAGCCCGGCAGTTCCTGGGAGCGTCCTCCTACTACCGCCACTACCCTCCCTGTATCGTTGTCTATCGTAACGGCAGCCCCCTGCAGCTCATAAACACCTTCCTCGTTCTGCCCGTTATCGCTGGCTAAGCCTTTATCTAGTGCCTCCTGCAGTTCCTTTTGCAGCTTTTGATCAATCGAAGTATAAATCCGATAGCCACCGGTATACAATGAGGTCTGACATTCCCGGTAAAGCTCCCGATACCGCTCTAAATACTCCTCTTCTTCCTCCTGATCTGCAAACGTATACTGAAACGAAAAGCCAGCTCGCTGCATCAGCGCCCGTACCGCGCAGTCATAGGCAAACGTTTCCACATAATTATTTTTCGTCCGTTTTTTCTTGCACAGTACAATTTCCTCTTGCTTTGCCGCTGCCTCTTCCTCTTCCGACAGCTTTCCGTCCAATACCATCTGATGCAGGATCCGATCCCGACGTTCTAACGTCTTATCCGGGTTCTGATAAGGATCATAGAGGTTTGGGCTGTTGGGAATTGCACATAAGAATGCCTGCTCCGATAAGGTTAGCTCCTGCACGCTTTTGTCAAAATAGCCAAAGCTAGCCGCCTGAATCCCATAATAGCCATTGGAAAAATAAATATTATTTAAGTAAAATTCCATGATTTTTGCCTTGGAATACTGTTTTTCCAACTCCATTGCAAGAAACATTTCTTTGATTTTACGCTCCCAGGTTTCCTCATGCGTAAGGAAAATATTACGGGCAAGCTGTTGGGTAATCGTACTTCCTCCCTGTGTGATCTCTCCTTTGTTTTCTATCAACGCCCACGCCGCACGGGCAATCGCCTTAAAATCCAAGCCGCGATGCTGATAAAACTTTTTATCCTCAATGCTGATCATCAGCTCTATCGTCTCTGTCGGAATATCCTGCAAACCGATGTAATAGACATCCTTTTCTCCTTTTAAAGTAGAAATCAAATTTCCGTCTTTATCATATACCAGGCTTGTTTCTGCCTGACGAAACGTATCCTCACTGCTCTCTTCCACCAAACGTCTGGCTTCTCTTTGCATTTCCTGAAGCCTCACTCCGTAACGAGCATAAAACCATACGCCCGCCGCTAACAAAAGCGCCAAAAAGCTCAGCAAAAAATATCCGACTATCCGCCGTACCTTTTTTCTACCTGAGGATTTTTTCCGTGCCATGTTCCTTTCTCCTTCCCTCCTGTAACCATTTTCTTTCTTCCCTCTTGACAATAGGCGCTTCCTATTATATCATAACCATCGGCAGAAATTTTAAGCGGGGGGTACCGCTGCCATCTGTCACGTCAGTTCGAGACCTTCCTGACGGAAGGAACTGCAAACAGTTCCTTCAAACAAAACTAAAGGAGAGAAAAAAATGAAAACATCCAAACACGCAACGTTCGTTGCACACGCCGCGATTATCGCGGCACTCTATGTCGTCCTAACCTACATAGCCTCCTGGCTTGGGCTTGCAAACGGGGTCATTCAGATCCGCTTTTCGGAAGCATTGACGATTCTGCCTGCTCTTACCCCAGCCGCAATCCCCGGATTGTTCCTGGGCTGCCTGCTCAGCAACATCCTTACCGGCTGTATCATCTGGGACGTTATCTTCGGTAGCCTTGCTACTCTGCTTGGCGCAATCGGAACCTATCTGCTGCGTAAAGTACTGATCAAGGGAAAGCCCTTTTTGGCTCCACTCCCTCCTATTCTGGCTAATACGCTGATTGTTCCATTCGTCCTAAGCTATGCTTATCTGGTAGAAGATACTATCCCGTTCCTGATGCTGACCGTCGGTCTGGGCGAAGTGATTTCCTGCGGGATCCTTGGTACCATCCTTCTGTTATCCTTGCACAGATACAAGCATACCTTGTTTGAAGCTTAACCGATATATTAGGGAAAGCAGCAGCGAGTTTCTTTTTTATAGGAAATCACTGCTGCTTTTTCACGTTGTATTCTAGTTCTTTTCTTCGTTCTTGTTTCCTTTTATCATCCCTTTTTCATCCTCTGCTTCCTCCGACGGAAGATAAGGTGTCACCTGATGGCTGACATGATTGCTGATCAAATCCTGCTCTAAAATGTCCTTTGACGTCTGCTTCAGTTTAACCGCTTTCTCATAGTCCTCATAATAGTTCTCAATGTCCAGTTCTTCTCCCGTACCGATCACCCAGGCGCGGCTGCCCTCAAACAACCCTTCTCTGGAAATCTCAAACATCACGCCGTCCTTGGCAAAGGAGCCTTCAAACAAATAGGCGGTAAACGCCACAAAGCCTTCCTCTGCATTATACAGATCACGCCCTAAAATATAAGGATGATCCAGTTCCAGATCCATCAGATTCGCAATGGTCGGCAGGAAATCTATTTGCCCGCCCAGCGTCGAAACCGTCTCTGAATAGCCGATTCCCGGGATATGGATGATCAATGGAATACGAAACATCTCGTCATAGTCGTATTCCCTTCCCAGCCATTCGCTGACGTAGATCTCATTATCATCCATGTTTTTATTTAAACCATGGTGATCCCCGTAAAAGACCAGCACGGAATTCTCGTACAGATCTCTTGCCTTTAGTTCTTCGATTAACACGGCAATCGCCTGATCCGTATAATGCACTGTCTGTAAATAGCTTCCGAACTTTGTTCCCTCGTGTTCTTCCTTCAGCTTGATTTCGGAAAGTTCTTCCGGAAGCTGATAAGGGTGGTGATTGGTCAGCGTAACCAAAAAGGAGAAAAACGGTCCCTCCTGCTCCTCCATTAATGCGGCTGCCTGGCGAAACATCGACTTGTCAGAAATCCCCAGACCGATTTGATCGCTATCGTCCAAATCCTCAATACTATAATATTCGTCAATTCCCTGATAGGGATACGCATAATTCCGGTTCCAGAAATCGCCCAGATAACCATGTACTCCAAAGGTCGAATAGCCGCGTTCCTTTAACATCCACGGAAGCCCGTCATACGTATTGGTCTGATACAGTTCATAACATTCCCGATCAATCACCGGATACAAGCTGTTTAACGTAGCAAACTCCGCATCTGCTGTATTTCCTTTGCCAATCGTTGCATAATATCGGTCGAAATAAAGGGTATCCTCCTTTAATAGCTGGTTTACGTTTGGCATCAGCTCCTGCCCCTCGTACTCCGCCTGCAACATCATGCTCTGCAAAGCTTCTATCTGTACCAAAATCAGGTTCCTGCCCTCTGCCAGCTTATATCCTTTTTTATCCGCCGGAACGTGAATGTCTACGTCCTCTTCCGGCTGATCGATCGTATCCGGAGTCTGGTTCTCGTCTGTCTGCCCTGGTTTCCCCTGACTGATTCCGCCAGGCGTAGAAGATACTCCGGCTCCGGATATTCCGCCAGGCAGCATACCGTTTGGATTTCCGGCAAACATATTGTTATAAAATTCCTCTACGGTTTCCTGCACCAGCTCCTGTACTTCCGGGGAATCGGTCAACTCCCCAACCGCCTCCAGCACCTCTTCCTCCGGTATCTCCTCCCTGCTCCACGGCTCTGCCGCCGCCAGGTAAATATCCCGAATATGATTACTGAAAAATCCGACGCTGTTAATTTTACTAAAAAACGGCAGATTCACTGGATTGACTGCCAGCAGCAACACCAGCAGAGCGCAGCCTCCGCCTACCGCTCCTTTTTTCATACCGGAAAAAATCTTGTTGACCGCCTTTTCCCGCTTCCGAAAAAAATAATAGACAATCGGAATATCCAAAATCAGGATAAAACTGGCAGGAATCAACGTCGCAATAAAGCTCTGCGGAACCTTTGCCACATTGGCAGCCTGCCAGAGCTGCTTGACAGAAACAGTCTGGTTATAATAGTTAAAGTACATCGAATCCGCAAACATCACAATACTAAACAACACATAAAACGCCAGAAAGACCAGCCGATGCCCCTTCCACTCGCTGTCTGAAAGAGCAAAATAAAAGACGGAAAAAATCAGGACGCTTCCTAACACCCATCCATTGTGCAGTAAATTAACGTCAATCAAACAATAATAAATAACCAGCTTTACAAGAAAAATAGGCAGAACCATATATTGGGATAACAAGATTTTCAAAAATCGTTCTTTCATCTTTTCTCCTAACTCCTTCTTCTATCCTCAAACTCCTGTTACAAGCTCATTTCATCATATTAAAATATTTTATTTTGAAATACAAGAGATATTTTCTTAATATTTTCTTGCTTTTTTGCTTCAATATGGTATACTAAAACTATGGAAGCATAGCTCAGCTGGGATGAGCGCTCGCCTGACTAGCGGGAGGTCAAGGGTTCGAGCCCCTTTGCTTCCATTTTTTATGCCCTTTTCGCATTCTGCTCCTGCTCAAATCCCCGGAATAATCTCCTTAAAATCACGACTGCTACCACTGCCAGAATCACTTCTGCCACAAACTGCGAGTAGCCGATGCCATATGGCGGGAAAAAGCGATCTAGGACGAATAAGATCGGGATTTCCAGAATAATTTTCCGTAAAATCGCAAAAATCAGGGATTTCTTTCCCATTCCGCACGCCTGGAATACTCCTACGGCAATAAAATCCATTCCTAAAAACGGCTGCGCCAGACACATGGCTCGTAAAAACCGAACCCCATGACCAATCACCGCTTCATCCTTGATAAACAGCCACGTCAGCCCGCGCGCTCCCAGATAATATCCCACTGTTACCAACACCATAAAACCACCGGCAAGCTTTACCGTAAACAACAACGCCTGCTTCATCCGTTTGATGTTGCCGCTGGCAAAATTGTAGCTGATTAAGGGCATAACTCCCTGTGAAAGCCCTGAAAAAATCTGCATCGGCACACTGCAAATCGTACTGGCAATCCCGATAGCAGCCACCATCTCCGAGCCATATGCAGACGCAAAGTTATTCAGCACGGTTCTTCCTGTCACGTTCAAGAGATTTTGAATCGATGCCGGAATTCCTACTCCGCAGACCCCCAACAGGATATTCTGGCGGAAGCAAAGCATTGATGGCTTGATACAGACATACGTACGTCCACGTTTGACATAAAGCAATACAAAAAAGTACAGACATGCCACACAGTTAGAAAGAAACGTTGCAAGCCCGGCGCCTGCCGCGCCCATATTAAGCCCCCACGGTAAAATAAAAAACGGATCGAGGATAATGTTTAACAGACAGCCGCTCATCGTCCCGATACTGGCATGTAAAGCAGAGCCCTCCGAACGTACCATATAAGCCAAAACAACATTTAAAATAGCCGGCGCCGCGCCGCAGCTTACCGTCCAAAACAGATAATCTCCTGTCGCATAAAGGGTAGTGGCATCTGTTCCGATCATGTTTAAAAGTGGCAGTCTGGCTATCGTATACAATACGGAAAAGAGAATTCCGCAAAACAACGCCCCATAAAATCCAAAAGCAGAACTGCGGTAAACCGTATCATAGTCCCGGCTTCCCAACGCCCGGCTCATCATGCTAGAAGAGCCTACGCCAAACAAATTGTTGACCGCATTAAATGCCAGCAGCACCGGACCGGAGAGCGTCAGTGCCGCATTCTGAATCGGATCGCTCAGCATTCCTACAAAATAAGTATCTGCCAGATGGTAAAACACCATCACCAGAGAACTAAGTATCGTCGGCACTGCCAGCGTCATCACTGCTCTAGGCACTGGAGTTTCTTCAAATAATTGCGTTTTTTGTGTATCTTCCATATTAAAGTGTCTCCCCCTTCTTCCTTTCTTCCTTTCTTCCTTTCTTCTTCCTTTCTTCTTCCAAACTATCCAAACGCCGCAGTTTTCGACTACCGGAACAGCGAAACCGCCGGTATCATCCCCTTGAAAAAGCAATCCGCTTCTTTGGAGATACTACCGACGGCGCCTCTGCCTGTTCCGGCTGTATGATAAGCTTCTGTGTTTTTGGTACAAATTTTTTATATGATAGGAAAGTTCTTCTTCATAGCTCGCAGTTATTGACGGTTCGAGGGAACGGAATAACATCACGGATATTCCCCATTCCGGTCAGATACATCACGCAGCGCTCAAAGCCAAGACCAAAGCCTGCATGACGGGCAGAACCGTACTTCCTCAAATCCAGGTAGAAATCATAGTCTTCTTCGGATAATTTTAACTCTTTCATCCGCTCTACCAGCTTCTCATAGCTGTCTTCACGCTGGCTGCCGCCAATGATTTCTCCAATCCCCGGCACCAGCAAATCCATCGCTGCCACCGTCTTGCCGTCTTCGTTTATCTTCATATAAAACGCTTTGATTTCCTTTGGATAATCCGTTACAAAAACAGGTCTTTTAAAGATCTCCTCGGTCAGATAACGCTCATGTTCGGTCTGTAAATCACAGCCCCAGGATACCTTATACTCAAAGTTGTCGTTGTTCTTTTCCAACAATTCAATCGCCTCGGTATAGGTGACATGCCCGAAATCGGCATTTGCCACATGTTCCAGACGCTCCAACAGTCCCTTGTCCACAAAGCTGTTAAAAAATTTCATTTCCTCCGGCGCGTGTTCCAGCACATAGCGAATGATATATTTTAACATCCCTTCCGCCAGCAGCATATCGTCCTTTAAATCCGCAAAGGCAATCTCCGGCTCAATCATCCAAAACTCTGCCGCATGACGGGTAGTATTGGAATTTTCTGCCCGGAACGTTGGTCCAAACGTATAAATATTACGGAATGCCATCGCATAGGTTTCACCGTTTAACTGCCCGCTTACCGTCAGGTTCGTCGGCTTCCCGAAAAAGTCCTGCTTAAAGTCTACTTTACCCTCTTCTGTCTTCTGCACATTGTTTAAATCAAGCGTCGTTACCTGGAACATCTCACCTGCTCCTTCGCAGTCGCTTCCGGTAATCAGCGGCGTATGCACGTAAACAAAATCCCTCTCCTGGAAAAACTTATGGATTGCATAGGCTATCAGCGAGCGGACACGAAATACAGCCTGGAACGTATTGGTACGTGGTCTCAAATGGGAAATCGTCCGCAGATATTCCATGGAATGACGCTTTTTTTGCAGCGGATAATCTGCCGTAGAAGTTCCTTCCACAACAATATTGTCTGCCTGAATTTCAAACGGCTGCTTCGCCTCCGGCGTCGCTACTAACGTCCCCTCAATTAACAAAGCCGCCCCAACATTCATTTTGCCGATTTGTACAAAATTTTCCAATTTATCACTATAGACAACCTGTAGCGTTTCAAAAAAAGTTCCGTCGCTTATCACAATAAATCCAAATGTTTTGGAATCCCGAATGCTTCTTACCCAGCCTCCGATCTGTACCTTTTTTCCCAGGAAACGATCCCGATCCCGGTACAGCTCCCTTACTGTAATCAATTCCATCTCGTTCTCTCCTCTCGTTTTCGATCTTGCTTTTTGCTATCTTTTTTCCTCTTAGTCTGCGCGCTGTTATTTTCCATTTTCCGTCAGGAAGTCCAAAAGAGCGTCTGCACCTCTGATATAGGAAAGGAAAACCCGCGGCGTTTCTGTTTCCTCATAGGATACCACGCCGCGGGAAAAATTGCAATCCCATTCTTATCTTTGATAAAAACAATGATCCCCGATAATCGTATACCGGGAATAGGAAGAATAATTCGCTACCCGATTTGTACAAAAAAACATATAACTGCCGATATTGTTATTTCCGGCAAGAGCGTCCGCTACGGCATTCACACAACTGCTGCTTGGTCCCTGGTTTAAATAGCGTTGCAGCAATCCGCTGCCTGCCCCGGAAAACTGCCCCGGCGCATAAACAACCGAATAGATACTATTTCCCCATTTTCCACTAAGCAGACGGTTGATAATCACATTTGCTACTGCCAACTGCCCGGCATAAGACTGGTTCCCGGCTTCCATATAAACCACAGCCGCCATCAGATAAGCGTCGTCTGCGCTGACCGACACTCCGCCACGGGCTGTTGTCGTAACCGCGCCGCCGGAATTTCCGCTGTTTTTCGCAGCCTGCGCCGCTTCCTCTTCCCGCCGCTTCTCCTCTAACAAACGCTGTTCCTCTTCTATCGAAATGGCTTCCTCTAGCTCTACGGACAGGCTGACATACTCTGCCGCTACATAGCCGACTTCTTTTTCAGAATAATCAATCGCCACCCATTCGTCAGAATTCTTCGTATCCTTTGTATCTGCCACTACCAACCGTTCTCCCTCTGCCACCAGGTCTAATACTGGTGCGTCCGTCCCTGGTTTCTTCCGGATACGCAGCGTTTCGGTCTGAACAGTAGCAATCTTTGTACCAAAAATCTCTACTCCTTTTTCGGCTTCCTCGTCAAACATCAGATACTCGCTGGCAACATAGCCTTTGACCGTACCGGACTTTATTTTTGTCCAGTTCTTGCCGCGCTTTACGATAGTGGCTTTGGCTCCGCGGTAAAGCTTTCCGACAATCTCTGCTTCTGTAGACGGTTTTTTACGAATATTTAAACTTGTATCTACATTGGCAATGACATAATCCACCGTCGTTTTTTCTTTTGCTTTTTCTGTTTCCTTTGCGCCGGCAGCCTTTTTGTCGGTTTCTACCGTCTTCATTTTCTTTAAAGGCGGTTTTTCCATTCCTTCGTCGGTTTCTATCTCGCTGCTTTCTACCTGATTTGGCTCCTCTGCTGTAACCGTATCTGTCATCAGCATCTCCGGCAATGGAATCTGGGCGGCAGCCTTGGTTGCCTTCCCTCCGTTTAACATACCATCCCCTAAAACAGCCGATAACACAAAAATGGCGGCAAAGACGATTCCTGAAGCTCCTATCACCTGTCTCCGTCTCAACTTCCACATCTCCTTCCAAATTGTTACGAAATTGTTACGGTTATTATAACAATATTTAACGAATATGTCAAATAAAACTGCCGGGCTGTTTCCGAATACTCGGATAGCCCGGCAGGTTTCTAACCTTTTATCTTAAATTCCTAGTCTCTCATACTGCTCCTTAGGCGCCTCCATACTGATGTGCGTTAAAATAAGTTCTGGTCAGAAGTCGCAACACCGGTGATCTTATCCTTTGACAAACAGCACAAAAACTGTTACTCTATCATTACGAAAAACTTTTAACATTTTATGACCAGAAAGAAGGAACCTACTATGCCAATCGTAAATCTATTGATAAAACCGGCTTCCGGCGCTTGCAACATGCGCTGCCAATACTGCTTTTATGCAGATGAAATGGCGCACCGCACAAAATCGCCTCTTTCCGTCATGGATCAAGCCACCATGCACCTTCTCATTGACAGAGTAGCGGATTTTGCAGAGGGAAGCTGTACCTTCGCCTTTCAGGGAGGAGAGCCTACCCTGGCAGGGCTTTCGTATTTTCAGGAATTTGTTCGCTATGCGGCAGAAAAACCGGAGCTTCAAAAACTGGACGTCCATTATGCCCTGCAGACAAACGGGTATTTGTTGGACAAAGAATGGGCAGAATTTTTCCACCAGAACCATTTTCTGATCGGAGTGTCCTTAGACGGACCAAAGGATATCCATGACCGATATCGGAAAGACAGCAAGGGAGACGGTACTTATGATCGAATTCTTTCCTCAATTGAACTGCTCAAGCAATACGAGGTTGATTTTAATATTTTGACCGTAGTGACAAAGGATTCCGCCAGAAAAGCCAAGCGACTTTATGAATTTTACAAACAAAACCAACTTTCCTACCAGCAATACATCGAATGTCTCAATCCGATTGGCGATACTGCCCTTCATGATTACACACTTACTCCGGATCGTTACGAGCGTTTTTTAAAGGATATGTTTGACTGCTGGTACCAGGATTTGGAACAGGGAACCTATGTCTATAACCGTTATTTTGAAAATCTCCTGCGGATGCTCGATCGCCAGCAGCCGGAATCCTGCAACATGTATGGTATTTGCAGCAGACAGTGGGTAATCGAAGCGGACGGCAGCGTCTATCCTTGCGATTTTTACTGTCTGGACGAATGGAAAATGGGAACGGTTCAGGAGCATACCTTCCCGGAGCTAGAGCAACGCCGCGAAACTCTGGGATTTGTAGAAGCCTCTAAACCTGTCCCGGAACGCTGCCGCACCTGCCGCTGGTATCCGCTTTGTCGAAACGGCTGCCGCAGACACCGCGAAGCGCAGGAAGAAAGCCGTCTGAACTACTTTTGTTCGGCTTATCAGGGATTTTTTGCCTATGCTTATCCAAAGCTTGTCAAAGCCTATCAAATCGTTACAAGCCGGAATCACCCATGATAAAGGAGAATGGTTATGCTGCTTATTTTATTGCTCGTCGCCTTTTTTGCCAGTATCACAGGCGCTATCTGCGGAATCGGCGGAGGTGTTATCATCAAACCTGTTCTTGACTTATTTCAGATCGCAGGGGTTTCTACGATCAGCTTTCTGTCCGGTTGTACCGTCCTGTCCATGTCCTGCTATTCCGTCCTGAAAAGCGTGCTGGCAAAAGAGAGCAGCATTGATTTTAAAACCGGGACGCCGCTCGCCATTGGCGCCGCTGTTGGAGGTATTGTCGGTAAAAATCTGTTTCAACTGATCAAAGATGCTTCGCCGAACCCGGAGCGAGTCGGCGGCTACCAGTCGATCTGCCTTGCCATCATTACCATCGCCATGCTCCTTTATACCATTTACCGCTCCAAAATCAAAACTTACCATATGGAACATGCTCTGGTTTGTATCACCATCGGCGCTTTTCTAGGTATCATGTCCAGCTTTTTAGGGATTGGCGGCGGTCCGATTAACTTGGGCGTCCTCTTCTTCTTTTTCTCAATGGATATGAAAAAAGCCGCGCAGAACAGCTTGTATATCATTCTGATTTCCCAGGCTACCAGCCTGTTGACTACCTTGATAACCCGCACTGTCCCAGACTTTCAACTTTCTTGGCTGCTGGTCATGGTATGCGGCGGCATCGCCGGAGGAATTGCCGGACGGAACATCAATAAAAAAATGGACGAGGCGGCTGTCAACAAACTGTTTCTTGTACTGATGGCAGTTATTATCGCCATTTCCTGTTACAACACCTATCATTATTTTTCTGCCTAGAAGCTTCTTTCTGTTATAAAAGCTTTTCATAAGCCAGCCGGATATAGGACTCCTCTATTTCCTCGCTGGCTTTTTCGGCAGCCTCCGGGCTTACATTCCCTCTTCCTAAATGAATGATTCCGCAACGCGTCAGCCCGTTCCGTTCCAGGCAGGTCTGCATCCGTTTATTATCCCGGTGAGTGTCCAGCCGTAGCGCCGCAAGTCCCTGCGCTTTCGCGATTTTTGCAGCCTCTGACAGCATAAAAGAGGCTACACCCTTCTGCTTTACCTGCTCTCTGACCGCTACTCGGTGTACCGTCATATAGCGGTATTCTCCTTGTTTTAGCCAGGCTCCGTCATAAATCACATCATAATCTGGTTCGCCGTCCGGAATCAGCGCGGCTACGCCGAGAATTCTGCCCATTCTTTCGGAATCAATAGTTTTTTCTGCTTTGGTATCGTTTTCTGTCTCGGTATCGTCTTTTCCCTCATCCGGCAGCTCCACCGCCACATGACAATATCCTTTTTCTATATCCCGCAGAATCGCCGCTTCGTCCGGATAGCCGTCCTGCCATTGATCCACGCCCTGCTCT